>DASSWV010000215.1:0-4764 GCA_035704545.1 Pelobium sp. | reverse complement strand
TGTAAATACCTTCAATGCTATCGTCTTTCATGGCAACCAAAAAACAACTCGACATTTGTGGTTTCGGTGTTGAAGCGTTAAAAAGGGTAGGAGTTGCGTGGATAAACCACTTTTCGCTCATTAAAGTGTAGGTTTTAATGACACTTTCTAAATCATTTTTATGGATGCCAACCGCTACACGCATAAAAAGATGTTGCGGACGTTCGGCTATTTTCCCGTCGATTTTTAATAGATAAGAACGTTCTAAAGTTTTAAATCCGAAATAATCGAAACTAAAATCTCTATCGTAAATTATGGTGCTGTCTAATAGGTCTGCATTATCTGCGATAATTTGCATTACATCATCTGCAATTAGCGAAGCATTTTTACCAGTTTTCTTATCAATATAACCATGCAACATTTTCATGGTTTCCGAGAAGGATTTAACTGTGTTTTTGTGCAAATTGGAAACCGCTATACGCGAAGCCAACAAAGCATAATCTGGATGACGGGTAGTTAATGAAGCAGCAGTTTCCGCAGCTAAACTATCGAGTTCAGATGTAGTTACGCCATCATATATCCCATCAATTACTTTTTTTGCCACTTCTGCTGCATCAATAAAATCTTGATGCAAACTGTAGCTCAATTTCTCTATCCGAGAAGTTATTTTATCAAATTTTACGGTTTCTTTTCTACCGTCTCTTTTTATTACGTACATTTTTTTAGTTGGTTAGTTGGTTAGGTGGTCCGGTTGTTAGGTGGTTAGTTTGTTAGTTGGTTAGAATTTAGTGGTCAGGTTGTTCGTGGTTTGGTGGTTATGGCTTGTGTAACGACAATTTTCCGATAACTAGGCGCCGGTAATTTGCTTGAGATTTGTTAACTTAATAAACAGTTAGTTCTCCTAACAAACTAACCACCTAAAAAACTAACTACCTAGCTAAAAAACTAACCATCTAACAAACTACCCAACTATTAAAAATCTTCCTCCAAAGAAAAAGCCTGACTTCCCGCTTCTCCTAAAACGCCACTTTTTTGATAATCGCCTACGCGTTTTTCAAAGAAATTGGTTTTTCCTTGTAAGGAAATCATCTCCATAAAGTCAAATGGATTGGTAGCGTTGTAAATTACCGGATAGCCCAGTTCTGTCACCCATCTATCGGCCACAAACTCAATGTACTGTTGCATTAAACGGGCGTTCATTCCAATTAAATCAACGGGTAAAGCATCGGTTACAAACTCTTTTTCTATTTCTACAGCTTCTTTTATAATATCGTAAACTTCATCTTTGCTCATTTTGTTGGCAAGCATACCGTACAGTAAGCAGGCAAATTCGCAGTGCAAACCTTCATCTCTTGAAATCAGCTCGTTGCTAAATGTTAAGCCCGGCATCAAGCCTCTTTTCTTCAACCAAAAAATAGAGCAAAAACTTCCGCTAAAAAATATCCCTTCCACGGCGGCAAAAGCTACTAAGCGTTGTGCGAAACTTCCGTTTTCAATCCATTTTAATGCCCAATTTGCTTTTCGGGTTACGCATGGAACGGTATCAATGGCATGTAACAAATGGTGTTTTTCTTTTGGGTTTTTGATGTAGGTGTCGATCAATAGCGCATAAGTTTCAGAATGGATGTTTTCCATCATAATCTGGAAACCATAAAAACACCGGGCTTCTGGCACCTGCACTTCGCTCATGAAATTAATAGCTAAGTTTTCATTTACAATGCCGTCACTAGCGGCAAAAAACGCCAATACGTGACCAATGAAGTGACGTTCGCCATCCGTTAAATTGTCCCAATCTTTCTGATCGGCAGATAAATCAATTTCTTCAGCAGTCCAAAAGCTGGCTTCGTGGCGCTTGTACATTTCCCAAATTGCGGGATAATTAATGGGTAAAATAACAAAGCGATCTTTGTTTTCTTTGAGTAATACTTCTTCCTGTTGCATGATTAAGTTTTAAAATTTAACAAACAGGAATTGACAAAAGAGAGGCAACGCCACTAGGGTAGTGGCATTTCATGAGCTTTTATCAAAACCTTTTACGTGAAAGTCTTGAAAAAACTTATTTGGCAGGTCTCCTGGCTTTTCTGTTAACAAAACGTCTTCCCATTCACCCTAAGGTGGTCAGTGACTATTTGTTTTGTAAATTTTTGATGCTGTTCTAGATTACAGCAAAACAGAATTACAGTTGCATCGTCAGCCCGTGATTTTAACACGGTTCCCTTTTAATTCTAGTGTTTTAACACTAAAAACCTAAATAAGTATTGTTAAAGAACTGTTGTAAAACTAAGCTTAAAAAACGAAGCCTGCTTAATCAAGTTTTAAACAGACGGGTTTTTATTAACATATACGTTGTGGGAGCTACACCGAGGGGTTTAAGGGATTGCGTAAGTGATTTTACAGGGCACAACACCTTTGCCATAAAGACCAATCTCTTTTGCGGCAATAACCGATAAATCGATGATCATTCCTTTACCAAACGGACCTCTATCGTTAACCACTACCTTTACGGCCTTGCCGTTTTTAAGATTGGTGACCACTACTTCGGTACCAAAAGGCAATGTTTTATGGGCAGCAGTATATTTATATGCTTGATAAACCGCACCACTGGCTGTTTTACGTCCTTCAAATTTTTTAGCGTAATAAGTAGCTTTACCTGTTTTAGAAATACTATCTGCAGGTGCCGAAAGGGTTAAAATGTTTAGTAATAGAATGTTTAACAAGCTCATTTTCGAATTTAGAAATAAAATGCCAAATAACCTTTAGCTCATGTTATTTAGGAAAAGACTTTACCTAAAATCGTTTCCTTCGTTTAATTATTTGTTTTTTAGCTGATTGAATAGTCTTAATTTTACAGCTAATAAAAGGGCAATAAACTAATAATTTACATCCTACTCACAGAGCCTTCTCCTAATTTCCGTGTAGTAATTTCAGGGTCACCTAAATACCTAACTGCACCGGGACCAATAATTTTTGCGTCAATATTTTCTGATACATTTACATAGGCGGTTCCATTGCCAGCAATGCTAATTTTGCTGTTCTCAGCAATCAATTTATCTGCGTTTACATCTCCAGAACCTGCCATTGTGATGTTTAATTTGCCAACTTTACCTGCTAAAATTATTCCACCAGAACCGCTTAGAGTTACTTTTGCATTCTGAGTGTCCATTGAGGCAATAATTTTCCCAGAACCACTTACCTGAATATCGGCACTTGCAGATTCTATTTTTCCATCCAACTCGATATTTCCCGAGCCTGATTGCAAAAGCGCATCTAGTTTTACAGCAGTGATGTAAATTTTCACCGTGTTAATGGCAACGTTCCAATTATTGATATCACGCTTGGTGCGGATTTTTAAAATCCCGTTTTGTACCACAGTTTCAATCCGTTCAACATCTTCATCTTGGCCCTCAATAAGTAGACTTTCTTCCTCGCCCATCTTAACAAAAACGGCTACTGCTCCAGCATTAGCTACAGCATGAAAGTTTTTAACTGCTCTTTCTTCTTGTGCTTTTGCACTATTAAAACTGAAGATTGTGATTATAAATAGAAAAGAGAATATTGGAATTATTTTATTCATTTTGTGTGGTGATTTTATATAAGACGCTTAAAATAGGAATTAGTTGCATTACCGACTTACAATTTTTATATCGATGTAAAAATCTGGGTCAATATGAATTTCTTTTACACCGCTTACGTTTGGTATTACCGTCCATTTAGTGGTTGGTTTTATCCAAGTATTTGATTTGTTAGATAGCTGCAATGGCATATTGAAATCTGAGAGATTTGAAAGCCATCGGCATTCAACTTTTTCTCCATTCTGTCTCAGCTCTAATCTCGGGATGTTTCTAAATTTTAAATATTGATGAAATATAGGTGTTAAGTTAAAACCGCTTTGTTCGTTAAAATATTTGATAACATCTTCTCCGGTACAAGTGGTTTTACCAAATTTCTGATTTAGTCCTATGAGTATGGAACGCCACTTTTTGTCGTTGTTAATAATCTGCCGGATGGTATGTAACATATTGGCTCCTTTATAATACATATCGCTTGAGCCCTGTTTGTTTACGCCATATTCGCCAATAATCGGCTGATCATTTAAAACGTTTTTCCTTAGACCAATCACATATGCTGCACCAGCTTCCTTTCCGTACCAATATTCTGTAAACAAACTTTCCGAATAATTGGTAAAACTCTCATGCACCCACATATCCGCAATTTCTTTGGTGGTAATGTTATTGCCAAACCACTCATGGCCAGATTCATGCACAATAATAAAATCGAACTTTAAGCCCCAGCCAGTTCCAGAAAGATCGGTTCCTAAATAACCTTTTTTATAGTTGTTGCCATAGGCGATAGCGCTTTGGTGCTCCATTCCCAAATAAGGCGTTTCAACCAATTTGTAGCCATCATTGTAAAATGGGTACGGTCCAAACCAATGTTCAAAAGCCTCTAACATCCGTTTAACATCAGTAAACTGCTTTTTTGCTTTGTTTAAATTTTTAGGTAGTACGTAATAATCTAAACTCAAATTACCTTTTAATCCTTTGTAATTATCTTTAAAATGAGCGTAGTTGGTAGCGTTAATTGTAATATTGTAGTTGTTTATCGGATTGGTTACTTTCCAATCATAGCGTGTGTAACCATTCTTTAAGTCGGTTTTTCCTGTTAAACGGCCGTTGGAAACGTTCATTATATCGTTCGGTACACTAATGCTGATGAGTACGCTATCAGCCTCATCAGCTTGTTGGTCTTTGTTTGGCCACCAACTACTTGCCCCAATTCCTTGCG
>DASSWV010000163.1:0-6366 GCA_035704545.1 Pelobium sp. | reverse complement strand
TTGTTGCTTTGCAGGGTCTTTTAAAGCAGTAGTTATATAATTCCCAATCCGAGTTTTATCTGGGATTTTGTGATCGGTAAGTTGATTGGCTTTAATCCAAAGATATTGTTGCCAATTTTCTTTATTTAAATCGTTCAAATTTGCTAGATTCCATTCTTCAATAAGTTTAGGTCGATATATTTGATATTGATCAAATAAATCCGCTACTTTTTCTGCTAAAGCAAGACGTTTTAAATCTTTATCAGGAGCTTCCGAAGTGTAGTAAATGGATATTTCTTTAAACCGTTTGATGAATTCTCTTTCACCTAAAATTTTAAAAATAAGCCAAGTTTGGTTTTCTGCACTAAGCGATTGCATAAACTCACCACCTAATGCGGCATAAATTTGGTTTACCAAATCGTTTGGCTTTAAAAACTTATAATTGGCCGCGATGCCCAGGTTTTCTGCTAATTGTAGGCGTAACCAATTGTTCATTCCTTCGGTTTGTGTAACCAAATAATAGGGCTTAAAAACGGAAGTGCTTTGCGTTTGTAAATCGACACAAAAATATTTAGCCAGTATAGCTAGGGAGTTGGAAACCTGTAAGCGGAGCGCCATAAAATATTAATCTTCTAAAAATCTGCTATTTATACCTGATGCTCGTTTGACTTGAGCTTTTGAAGCCTCCAAAATTGTATTTGCGTTTGCTTGCAATACCACCTTACTTTTTGCTCGGGTAATGCCCGTGTATAGCAGTTCGCGAGTGAGTATATTAATGCCTTCGCTTTGGGGCATCACCATCAGAACTTGCTCAAATTCTGAGCCTTGGCTTTTATGGATAGTCATTGCGAAAACGGTTTCAACACCTGAGAGTAAACCCGGTAATACGCCATCATTATTTTCGAAATAAGCTCTAGCGACACCGTTTTTGTCGGTTCTGATAATGCCGATGTCACCATTAAACAAAGCTAATGGGTAATTATTTTTATTCATGATGATTGGTCTGTTTTCGTAGAACTCTTTGTCTAATTTGATGAGATTTTTTTTCACTAAATATTGTTCTATTTTTTTATTGGTGAGGTATAAACCTTGTTCTCCTTCTCTAATCGCACATAAAACCCGTAGCTGATTTAATTTAGCTAGTGCAAGGCTAATGTCTGGTTCTTTGATATATTCTTCATATCCAGCGACAAATTTTTCGAAAACGGAAGGATTAAAATCAACGTCAATAAAAACTTGTTCATCAGTTTGCTCATTGATGAACTGATTTATTTTTGGAACATCATTAGAGATGACTGCACTACTAAACTTCCCAATTCCTTTTTCACTATTGAAGCGATGACTGTAACGCAGTTCAACAATATGCTGAAATAAAGGATGTTGTGATGTAACAGGTGGTGCAATTAGCTGAGAAGCTGCTTCATTGATGAATGAATTTATAAACGTTTGGCGCTCGGGACTGAATACATTTAACTGCTCTGGTGCCATACATAAATCACCAAATAAACTACCAGCTTCTACAGATGCCAGCTGATTTTTATCGCCCAGCAAAATCAATCTTGTCTCTTTACCGATGGCATCCAAAAGCTTGGAAAACAAGGCCGCGTCAATCATCGAGGATTCATCTACAATAATCACATCGTAATTTAGCGGGTTGTCGGCGTGATGTTTAAAGTAGGGTGAATCTGGAATGTAACCGAGCAAACGGTGTAGCGTTGAAGGCTGTATTTCCTGAAATTTGTTTTTAATGTGTGCAGAAACATCTAGCTCAGCGCTTTTTAATGATTCCGCCATTCGGGCTGAGGCTTTACCAGTGGGTGCTGCCAAACCCACTTTTAAATTTCCGTTAAGGTGAAATAAAATCCCTAAAATTTTAGCTACGGTAGTGGTTTTACCTGTCCCTGGCCCACCAGTGATGATGCTGAAATTATTGATGCAACTATTTACCGCTGCCGCCAATTGCCAATTTATAATGCCTGCGGTGCTATTGAATAACTGTTTGATAAATTCATGATTCTTTGTTAGCTGTTGAACTCTTATGCTTTCCATAGATTTTTCAACGGCTACAAATTCCTCAATTCTGTTAAGAATAGCGCTTTCATAGTTGAAGTAGCGTTGCAAGTATAACCGGTTCTGGTGAAGTACGAAAGGCTGTTTATTACTTGCATCTTTTGTTACAAGTTGATCGTTCTCAATATTTTTGATTGCTTTATCAATTGCTAGGTAATAGGGTGGAAGCTCATCCGCTTCTTCATCTATATCGTTTAAATCCACACATATGTGACCTTCCGCCAATTTTTTTGAAACTAAATAAGCTAAAGGTTTTAATGTTTCACTTTTAAAAAAGGAAGCAAATTGCTGGTGGATATCATTGTATGTTTGCATGGTTTGGCTATTGCAATTTAAAATGTTTGGGATATCTGATTTTTTCTTTTAGCCCAAACTTTTTTAATTAAGCTTTCAAGATAAATAAAATCTACTTTTGACTTGCATGATGTGGAAAGCTTTTTCTGAATTTTTAATATGAATTTTATGAGGAGCTATACTCCAAAAACATTATTTTTAATTCATCAAGCTAAGCGAATTTGGATTGATTACTTTGTCCAGCAAAATATCCAAGTGGTTTCGGTTTTTAATGATGTTTAAAAGATACAAAAGCCAGTGAAATGCTAAAAAGAATATGCCCAAAATTACCAATGCGTAACAAACAAAACACTTTATATTACTATCAAAAACTTGGTTTTGTTTCTATCGGCGACTATGGTAACTATTTGATGATGGCTAAAGACGAGATTGAAATACATTTTTTTGAGTTTGAAACTCTTGAACCAAAAGATAATTACGGACAGATTTATATCAGAACTGATACAATTGACGAATTGTATAAGCAGTTTTTGAATAAGGAAATCGAAATTCATCCGAACGGAAAACTAAAAAGTCAGCCATGGGGTCAAAAAGAATTCTCACTGCTAGATCCTGACTCTAACTTGCTTACTTTTGGCGAAGCTTTGCAAAACTAAATTTTGGTAACTACGATATCGAACAATTAAATATGGACACACAGATTTTACTTGATTTAGTTAAAGTGCGGATGTATTTTGGGAAATATAAAGGCAAATTACTTTGTGATTTACCAGTGTCTTATTTGGAATGGTTTGCTTCCAAAGGGTGGCCTCCAGGTAGACTAGGACAGCAACTTGCAACCATTTACGAAATAAAGATCAACGGTTTAGAAGAATTATTGAAACCTTTTAGAAGAGGTTAGGCCTCCTTTTTAAAAGAGAAATTGCGTTGAGAAAAATAGCTGAACAAGGTTACAAAAACAAATGTTAACATATAGGACGGTGTTGGGTACCAGCTCATTACATCAACAAATAGTTTCATGAAAAGATAGTTTAGCAAAATACATACACTAACTACCGAAAAATACCTAATTAACTGTATCCTTTTTAATAAATAAGAGCCACCGAAAACCACATAAGTGTTTAAGTAAAACCCAATAGGAAAGGTAATTCCAAAAGCTACTAAAAAAGAGAAAATATGCGAGCTGATGGCAATGTTTTCTGAAACGTGTACAATCTGTTTCTTCACAATAAAGTTTTCTGTAACTGCAAAGATGAAGAAGTTTAATACTGCATTTCCGCCTCCACAAACCGCATAACGGTAGGTTTGTAAGGGCATAAATTGCCTAAATAGTGGATAAAAGCTATCAATTATTAGTAAAAGAAATCTCTGAAATTGTTTGTTCAGTTGGCGGATCATCAGAAAAATAACTGCTGAGTTTTTTGTAAAATTAATTTTTTATTTGGTAAATGCATAAGCAAACGTTAGCCATCCGCCATAACTTGCAACATCACTTAAACTTCCATTAATAAATTCTTTGATTAGTGTTGGCAACACCGGAATGATGAATCCTAACGAGGTAACGTCCAATAATAATGTGATGAAAATAAAACCTAGGGCAGCTTTTTTGTTTTTGTGCATTTAAAAATCAGTGTATCAATTTAATTCAAAAGACAAATGCCCAATTTTATGGGCATTTGTAAATGAGGTTTAAATGTATTTATTACCGAATTTCTGTTTCACATCGGCAACTACCTGTTTAACGTGTTGCTCCTTGTCCCGCGGGCAGATCATTAAAGTGTTGTTTGATTCTACCACAATAAAATCATGTAGATCCTGCAAAATCACTAATTTACCTTTTGGTACGTTAACCATACAGTTTGATGAGTTGTACATCATCACACCTTCTTGGTTGATAACTGCATTTCCAACATAATCTTTTTCAGCCAGTTCGTAAACGGATGCCCATGTGCCTAAATCCGACCAGCCAAACTCGGAAGGCATCACAAATACGTTATCTGCCTTTTCCATGATGCCGTAATCAATTGAAATATTTGTGCATCGCTGAAAAGCAGATTGTATAAAATCTTTCTCGGAGGTGGAATTATAATGGTTTTTGCCACTTCTAAAAATATCGCTCACATCCGGAAGATGCTGGTCAAATGCCTTGATAATTGCAGAAACACTCCAGATAAAAATACCTGAGTTCCACAAAAAATCACCACTTGCTAAAAATGTCTGTGCAATTTCTAATGAAGGTTTTTCTGTAAAAGTTTTAACCTTATGCAAGTTGTCTTCAATGGTGTTTTCAGCGTACTGAATGTAGCCATAGCCAGTATCTGGGCGAGAAGGTTTAATACCGAGGGTAATTAAACAATTATGAACTTTGCTAGCATTTAATGCTTTATTTATGGCCTCAATAAACCGGTCTGTCTCTAAAATTAAGTGATCAGACGGGGCAACCACAATCTGTGCGTCTGGGTTTAACTGTTTAATTTTATAGCAACCATATGCAATACACGGGGCTGTATTTCGCATAATTGGCTCGCCGATAATTTGATTGTCGGTAAGTTCGGGTAGTTGTTCTTTTACTAAATCAAAATAATTTTCGTTGGTAAGGATGTAGATGTTTGCTACCGGTAGTATTTTTTTAAAACGTTCAAAAGTATTTTGAATTAAGCTTTTTCCTGTGCCCAAAACATCCAGAAACTGTTTTGGATAACTGGTTCTGCTCACTGGCCAAAATCTGCTTCCGATACCACCCGCCATTATCAATGCATAATTGTTTTCATTCATAGGTTTTTGTATTATATAATTCCTTCGCGTAATAGATCATGTAAATGTACAACGCCTTCGTATTTGTTGTTTTTTGTAACGATTAATTGGGTAATATTAAACTGTTTCATCATATTAAGTGCCACAACAGCCATTTCGCCTTCGTCAATTGTTTTAGGATTGTGGTTCATAATGTCAACAGCTTTCAAGTTTTCGAAAGACAGATGTTTTTCCATCATCCTTCTTAAATCGCCATCGGTAATAACGCCCCTAAGTTCAAGATTTTCAACTATAGCCACAACCCCTAATCTTTTTTTAGTGATTTCCAAAATGGCTTCTTTAATTGTAGCATTAATTGTGAGTTCCGGCTTTTCATTTTGCTTGCTTAAATCCGCAACTTTTAGGTATAACTTTTTCCCTAATGCACCTCCCGGATGGTATTTTGCAAAGTCTTCCTTTGTAAATGCTCTACATTCTACCAAACAAATTGCTAGGGCATCGCCTAAAACCAATTGGCTGGTGGTACTTGTAGTTGGGGCTAAATTATTTGGGCAAGCTTCTTTCTCAATACTTGCGTCTAAAACAAAGTCTGATTGCTGCGCTAAATACGAATTTTTTTCGCCTACAATGCATGCAACGGGATTATTTCCTTGTTTGAGTAATGGAATCAACACTTTTATTTCGGCAGTATTTCCGCTCTTAGATAATAATAATATAAGATCGTGTTTTTGGATGATCCCTAAATCCCCATGAACCGCATCGGCCGCATGCATAAAAATGGAAGGGGTGCCGGTTGAGTTAAAGGTAGCAACTAGTTTTTGAGCAATAATTGCACTTTTACCAACCCCGGTAATTATTACCCTGCCTTTTAGTGTTAATATTTTTTTTACAAGTTTTGAAAAATCACTAGATAGCTGAGTGGATAACTTTTTAAGTGCTTCTGTTTCAATGGAAATTGTACGATGGGCAATCTCTAAAATTTCTTTAGATGACTTCAAATTGTAAAAGTTTATAATTAAATATATTTATTTCACAAAAATATGTTATTTTGATGTCTAAAATCAGCATGAGCTGTTTTTTTTGATGATAAAAATGCAGATTAAAAAATCGTTAATAGACAATTTACAAACATTTTTTGGTTTTGATAACTTTAAGGGAGATCAGGAAGCCATTATTGATAGTATTTTAGAGCAGAATGACACTTTTGTGATTATGCCCACAGGTGGTGGGAAATCCATCTGCTATCAGTTGCCAGCCTTAATGAGCGAA
>DASSWV010000109.1:0-3891 GCA_035704545.1 Pelobium sp. | reverse complement strand
ATTTTATGGTTGTAAGGAATAAAATAATGGTCTGATAATGTGTTTCCAAATTTCACCCTAAACCATTCCTCTAGATTTTCCGGTTGAGAGTTTTCATTGGTGGATAAAAAATCTTTAGCAATATCAATGGCTAGGTTGTTATCAAATTTAAAAATCTCATTAATTGAGTATTCAATAGGATAGGGGATAATGTGATTTTTAAAACGTATTACCGCTTTCCTTTTTACCGAATGCCAATTTTCTTTTGGTAGTACTTTTTTGAAAACAAAATCTAAAACTTCGGGATATTTTGAATTAAAACAATGTCCGCCAATTGGGTGGTAAGCAATACCATTTATGTTTTTGGTTCTAGCTATGCCACCAATAAATGAGTTTTGTTCTAAAACTTCAACATCATGGTTAGGGCTCAATAATTTTGCAATGCTTAATCCCGAAATGCCAGCACCTAATACACCTATCCTCATTTTGATTCTAAATTCAAGCTCATTGTCTTAATACAAATATAATTCTAGTGGCACAATAAAAGATTGTGCAAATCCAAAATACATTTATTTCTTATAACTCGACTCAATTCCCTAAATTCGCAAATTATTACCAACATAAAAGATAAATTGGAAAATTCACAACTTACCACACTCGATACCGCAAAAGAATTAGGTTTAAGACCAGAAGAATTCGATAAAATTAAGGAAATTTTAGGGCGTACGCCTAATTTTACAGAATTATCTATCTTTTCTGTGATGTGGAGCGAGCATTGCTCTTATAAAAATTCTATCACTTGGTTAAAAAAACTCCCTAAAGACGGTCCTCGGATGTTGGCTAAAGCCGGAGAAGAAAACGCCGGAATGGTTGACTTAGGCGATGGTATCGCTTGTGTTTTCAAAATAGAATCGCACAATCACCCTTCGGCTTTAGAGCCTTACCAAGGTGCTGCAACTGGAGTTGGAGGAATCAACCGTGATATTTTTACCATGGGCGCTCGTCCAATTGCACAATTAAATTCTTTACGTTTTGGTGATCCAAACCATCCTAAAACACAGTGGTTGATTAGAGGTGTAGTAAAGGGAATTGGCGATTACGGTAATGCTTTCGGTATTCCAACTGTAGGTGGTGAAGTTTTCTTCGACGAATGTTACCATGTAAATCCATTGGTTAATGCAATGTCGGCGGGTATTGTGAAAGTGGGCGAAACGGCTTCTGCAACATCTTACGGAGTTGGAAATCCAGTTTATATTGTTGGCTCAGCAACTGGTAAAGACGGAATCAACGGAGCTTCTTTTGCATCGAAAGATATTTCAGACGATTCTGTAAATGATTTACCAGCTGTTCAGGTTGGGGATCCTTTTCAAGAGAAATTATTATTAGAAGCTTCATTAGAAGTGATCCAAACGGGTGCTGTAATCGGAATGCAGGATATGGGTGCTGCGGGTATCATCTGTTCCAACTCAGAAATGAGTGCAAAAGGCGAACACGGAATGCGCATCGATTTAGATAAAGTCCCAACCCGTCAAGAGAATATGTTGCCTTTCGAGATTTTGTTGTCAGAATCTCAGGAGCGTATGTTAATTGTGGTTGAAAAAGGTAAGGAAGCTTTAGTAGAAGCCGTTTTTGATAAGTGGGATTTAAACTGCGCAATTATCGGCGAAGTAACGGATACACAGCGTTTAGAGTATTATATGAACGGCGAGTTAGTGGCCGATGTTCCTGCTGATGATTTAGTGCTAGGCGGTGGCGCTCCAGTTTACGAAAGAGAATACACAGAACCGGCATATTTCCAAGAATTCAAAAAATTTAAAATTGAGGATGTTAAAGAGCCAGCAGATTTGAAAGAAGTTGCTCAACATTTAACATCTCACCCAAATATCGGATCAAAAAGATGGGTAACTACTCAATACGATTCCATGGTGGGTACTGCAAATATGGCAACTAACCGCCCGAGTGATGCAGCAGTGGTTTCTATCAAAGATACAGACAAAGCTATAGTTTTAACGGTTGACTGTAACTCTCGTTATGTAAATGCAGATCCAGAAACTGGTTGTGCAATTGCTGTTGCCGAAGCTGCCCGTAACATTACTTGTGCCGGTGGCGAGCCAGTAGCAATTACCAACTGCTTAAATTTTGGTAACCCTTATGTACCGGAAGTTTACTGGCAGTTTGTTGGTGCAATTAAAGGAATGAGTGCAGCTTGTACTAAATTTGAAACACCGGTTACAGGCGGGAACGTATCGTTTTACAACCAATCGTCAGACGAAGGTCCGGTTTTTCCAACACCAACTATTGGTATGTTAGGGGTTATGGATCACATCGATCACATGATGACCTTGGATTTCAAAAAAGAAGGAGATTTGATTTATCTAATCGGCGAAAGCCAAAATGATATTGCTTCTTCGCAGTACTTGGCGTCTTATCATAAAATCACAAAAGCTCCGGCTCCTTATTTCGATTTGGAAAAAGAGTATGAGATGCACCAAGTCGTCAAAGCTTTAATCCAGAATAAGTTAGTGCAATCTGTACATGATGTTGCTGATGGTGGATTATACATCACTTTGCTAGAAAGTGCAATGCCAAACGGATTAGGTTTTGATATTGAGACCGATGTTGAAATTAGAAAAGATGCTTTCCTATTTGGCGAAGCGCAGGGAAGGGTAGTAGTTTCTGTTTCTCCAGCTCAGGAAGAAGCATTTGTTGAATTTATGGCCACTGTTGATACAGATTTTACGCTATTAGGAAATGTTAACGCAGGTGATCTGGTAATTGATGAAGAGGTTTTTAGTAACGTAAAGGATGCTAAAAACACTTTTGATAATGTACTACACAATATTTTAGGCGAATAATTTACTATTTCGCTGATGTAGAAAAGCAGGGCTAAACCTTCGTAGTAGATGGTAGTCCTGCTTTTCTTTTTTAAGAAACCCTTAATCCATTTTTTACCAAATTATCCGTGGCTAACAACGTTACCGCGTTTCCTTCGCCAATAGCTCCTAAAATCAAACACTCACTCATAAAGTTGGCGATTTGTTTGGGCTCAAAATTCACTACTGCAATTACTTGTTTACCAACTAGTTCTTCCGCTTTGTAAAGCACTGTTAATTGCGCTGATGTCTTCTTTATGCCCAGCTCTCCAAAATCTATCCAAAGCTTATAAGCAGGTTTTTTAACCTCGTCAAAAACCTCGGCTTTGATAATTGTGCCGGTTCTCATATCCAACTTTTCAAAGGCTTCAAAAATATTCATGAAACAAAAGTAATAATTAGCAGGATAATTGCTTTCTCTAGTTAAATGTACTTTTATGCTATTACTGTTTAGGTTTTTTTGTGCTTGCTTTTTGTTTTCAATGCCTATACAGGCCTTGTGTTTTCAGGGACAAAACGATATTTTAGGGAAATGGATTTCCACTAAAAAAAATGTGATTATCGAGGTGTATAAAACCTCAAATCAATTTCAGGCTAAAGTATTGTGGTTTGATGATAGGGACGATTTAAGCCGGCCTATGCGATCTAGGTTGGATATCCATAATCCAAATAAAAATTTAAGAGACCAGCGGATTCTGGGTATGGATATATTAGAAGGTTTAACATATAATCCAGAAAAACACAGATGGGAAAAAGGTAAAATCTATGATCCAACTAGTGGACGGCATTGGAGTTCTGTTGTTTATTTTAATAAGCAAAAACAATTAGAGGTAAAGGGTTATTGGAAGTTTGAGTTTTTATGCCAGACTTTAGCTTTTGTAAGGTATAACAAGTCAGTTGCACAACGATAATTTAGATTTTCGGCTTCTTTTTTGGTGTTAAATCAATCTAGCAATTCAATTATTACAGCAATCAACTTCAGATGAAAAAACTATTTCCCTTATTTATCCTATTATTTTCTTTGGGAGCTTGTAGCCAA
>DASSWV010000070.1:0-12208 GCA_035704545.1 Pelobium sp. | reverse complement strand
GGCAGAGGAACAGAAACTAAGGAAAAAGTGCAGGAACGGATAGATAAAGCTGGGAAAGAATTAGGCTATGCGCCAAAATTTGATGTCATCCTGCAAAATAATGACCTAGCCACCGCCTGTAAAACGGCAGAAGAATTACTTCTTACGTTTATCGGAAAATAACAGCTTAGCATTATTTTCTGTAAATTACGCTTCTTTAGAACTCAAGTTTATAATGCGTATAAGTTTTAACTTTTTTAAATATCTGGTTACCGTTCTGTGCGTTTTGCCCTTTCCGTTACTAGCACAAAACCTCCAAGATTCGGTCTTAAAACTTATAGCATCGCCAGATAAAATAGTTACTGAACAAACAGACACCAGCTTTAATGCACTAATTAAACGGATCGACTTTTACGCTGACCGGTTCAACACTATTAACAACCGGCTAAACCAAGGCTTTGATACTGTAGTTATTGCAACACTTTTACCCAGTATAGAAACTAGGTTAAGGGACACCAGAGCTTATTCCCTAAGCGATCGTTTGCTCACTTTAAGATCCTTATCCACCTTTCAGGATTATTTTGCAACATCACAAAAACAACTGAACAACTGGAACCAACAGTTAACCACTTACAATACCGAACTTATAAAAATGCAGGAGACCATCTGCGCCCTAACCACAGATTCTACTTTTAAACACCTTCCTGCTGATTCTGCTTTAAGAGATCGCTTTTTTACGAGGCTAAATGCACTTGGGCCTAAGTGGCATAAGCTGGACTCCCTTAGCAACAATGCCATACAAGAAATAGGTCTTTTACAAAGCCGGGTTTCCGCTGCAGAATCTGAAGTTGTTGATTTTAACGAACAAATTACGCAGGGCTTGCAAAAGCTCAGTTCAAAAACTTTGGAAAAAGAATATCCATACTTATGGGAAATTGAAATTGCTGAATTTTTTAAAGAGATAGAAACCGGAATAGCCAAAACCATAGGTTTTAACTTCAGGATTCTTTGGTATTATTTAAAATACAGTTATAAAGTCCACATTATCAATTTTTTTCTGTTTTTACTGCTTTACGGCTGGTTATCTAAAAGCAGAAACATGCTTTTAAAGGAAGACAAATATGCAGAAAGCGTTTTTACCCACGCCCTACTTACGTCCAAATATCCAATAGTTAGTGCCTTAACCGTAACGCTAACTGTTGGTTCTTTCTTTTACTACCACCCGCCTATTGTATTAAGTCAGATTTATTTGATATTGCTGATGTTATGCACCACAGTGCTTATCAAAAGGGCATATCCTAAGTTTTTTTACACCTGGCTATCATTTATTGGGTTTGTACTGGTTTTCTCTTTAAGCAATCTGTATTTAAAAGTTTACGCAACAGAACGTCTCATCTTCTTTTTAGTAAGCATTTTACTGATGATATTTTCATGGTATGCTTTCAAGAAACATAAAGCAACCCTTACAGATCGCCATAAATTTACAAAGCACTACCTGGCTTATATTTATTTTTCACTACTGGCAATAGGTATAATTGCAAATGTTTTTGGGCGCTATACTTTGTCAAAAACTACTTCAATTACTGCACTTTTCACCTTGGTTGAGGGAGTATGTTTGGTGCTTTTTGTGCAGATTATTACGGAAGGCATTTATCTACAAATGGAAGTCGGTAAAATTCAAGTGAACAGAATTTCTTCTTATCTCGATTTCAAAAACCTAAAAAATAAAATCGGTAAATTATTAAAAATATTGGCTACGCTTTTAATACTGATATTTTTTACCCAAAACCTCAACATATTTGATTCTATTTTTGAGGCTTCTAAAGAGTTTTTAACGCTCCAGCGAGAAATTGGAAGCACTAAGTTTAGCTTCGGCGGATTTTTATTGTTTGTGATTATTATTTATCTGGCAACGGTAATTGCGCAAATTGTGAGCTACTTTTTTGAGTTTGCAGATCAGCACTCGCCAGAAGCTTCCCGTAAAGGCAAATATAGCTCCTCTATTTTATTGGTGCGCCTAAGCATCTGGATTGTTGGTTTTTTAATTGCCATTGCGGCCTCGGGTATACCGATGGATAAAATAACCATCATATTGGGAGCGCTGGGTGTGGGCATTGGTTTCGGCCTTCAAAACATTGTTAACAATGTGGTATCTGGCTTGGTAATGGTTTTTGAAAAACCCATACAAGTGGGCGATTTGATAGAAGTAGGTGGTGAAACTGGGACCGTACGCTCTATGGGGATCAGAGCAAGTAAAATACTTACTTTTGAAGGTTCAGAAGTGATTGTCCCCAATGGAGATTTATTATCACAAAACCTGATCAACTGGACTTTAAGCAATACCAACAAACGGATTTCTATAGAAGTTGGAGTGGGTTATGGCAGTGACATTGATAAAGTAAAAGCCATATTCAACACCATTTTAACTGCAAATAAAGACGTTATGCAAACGCCTGCACCGCTGGTGTTATTAAATGGTTTTGGAGATAATTGTGTGGATTTTAGAATACTTTGTTGGGTAGCGGATATTGATAATTGGATGGTGATTAAAAGTGTGCTGATGAGCGACATTTTTGAAGCATTTTATAAAAATGGAATCGAAATTCCGTTCCCTAAACGGGATGTTAATCTTTATATCAAAGAAAACAACAGTGTTGATTTTAAAGTGAATTCCGAGAACAAGAAGGAGGATGAAAAATGAAAATAGGATTGCTTTTTGGTTCCTTTAACCCGATACATACCGGCCATTTAATTATTGCCAACTACCTAGCCAACCATACCAATTTAGATAAAGTTTGGTTAGTAGTTTCACCGCATAGCCCCTTAAAAGAAAAAAAAGATTTAATACAGGTTTATGACCGTTTAGAAATGGCCAAATTGGCGACGGAAGATGCACAGAACATTGTGGTAAGTGACATTGAACTAAAGCTCCCACAGCCATCTTATACCGTGGATACCTTAACGCATTTACATGAGCTGTATCCTGAGCATGAGTTCAACTTGATAATGGGCGCTGATAATTTGAAATCCTTAAAAAAGTGGAAAAATCACGAGGTTATTTTAAAAGATTATCACATTTATGTTTACCCACGCCCAGGTTTTGAAAATGTAGAGCTTGCAAATCATCCTTCTGTAACTATAACCGAAACTCCGTTAATGGAGCTTTCTTCAACTTTTATCAGAAAATCTATAGCAACAGGTAAAAGCGTAAAATATTTTTTACCCGATGAAGTAATAGGATTTATTGAAAGTAAGGGATTGTATAAGTAGAATAACCCCCCGTCATGTTGAACGGAGTGAAACATCTCACTTGTAGGTTTTAGAATAGCTTGGCAATCTTGCGTGTGAGATGCTTCCTATCGTCAGCATGACGTAACCGGCACTTTTTTAAAGACTTACGAAGTTTTAAAAACTTCGTAAGTCTAAAATTTAAATTATTTTCTCACAATTTTAGGGTCAGTGATGTAATCCGTAATGATTTTTATGGTTTCATTCTGGATAAAGTCGAAATTATCTTCTTTTATCTTTTCCTCCTTTGGAGACAAATCTAGTGAAACTTTATTTTCGTTTTTGTCTTTTTTAGGAATTGGAGGCAAACCTCTGCTCACTCTCCGTTCGTTTTCTCGTTTTAGGTTTTTAGCCTCTAACTCCTCGCGTTGTTTTTTTAAGGCAATTTCATTTAACGGTAAAGAAACGTCAGTATTCCGTTTTTTAAATTCGGCAATATCCTGTAAAAGGTAAGTGTATTCTTTACTAGTTTTCATTCTGGCATCATGCTTTGCATCTAGCTCGGCAATGGCACTGCTTAAATCAGCGATTTTGGTAAATTTGCTACTGGCAATCTCGTCCCATGGCAGTGCAGATGGTTCAGCGCTTTCTCCATATTTATCTGCCGGAAAAACGGTTGGAAATTCGATATCTGGCGTAACACCTTTATGTTGCGTAGAACTACCGCTGATGCGATAAAACTTTGCCATCGTTAAGTTAATCTGATCGTCTTTATCTGAAAAAGCTGGGTTAATTCTTTTCATCTTAATGGCAGATTGTACCGTCCCTTTGCCGTAAGTAGTGTTTCCAACAACAATTCCCCGTCCGTAATCCTGAATTGCTCCTGCAAAAATCTCTGATGCTGATGCGCTAAACCTATCGGTCATAACTGCTAAAGGCCCGTCCCAAAAAATAGCAGGGTCGGTGTCTTCATCAACTTCTACTTTTCCTCTATAGCTTTTTGTTTGTACTACAGGCCCTGTTTCAATAAATAAGCCGGTAAGGTCGATGGCTTCTGTTAAAGAACCGCCACCGTTTCCTCTTAAATCAATTATTAACCCATCAATATTGTCTTGCTTTAACGAATCTAAAATCACCTTAACATCTCTAGTGGTTGATTTATAGTTTGGGTTTCCTTTCTGCATCTCCACCCAATCCGCATAAAATGCAGGAATTTCAATAATTCCGTATTTATACGTTTTACCATCTTTAGTGTAAGTTTTTATTTTCTTTTGGGCTGATTGATCTTCTAAAATTATCTTCTCACGCACCATTGTTACTAATTTCGGCTTGGCCGATAGGTCCTGGCCTTTTGATAAGATTTTTAAACGTACAGTGGTTCCTTTTTTTCCTCTGATCAACTCAATAGCGTTATCCAAACGCCAGCCAACTACATCCACAAAATCTTCACTTCCTTGGGCAACGCCTATTATTTTATCATCTATTTTTAGCTGTTTACTTTTATCAGCTGGACCACCTGTAATTACACTTTTAATGGTTACAAATTCATTTTCAGAAGCTAGTGTTGCGCCAATCCCTTCTAAAGATCTTGCCATATCAATATTAAAATTGGCTGCATTTGCAGGGTTAAAATAACTGGTATGCGGGTCTACAGCATCGGTAAATGCAGTCATGAAAATTTGAAACGCATCCTGGTTATTTATTTTGTTGGATTGCGCCAAAAGATTATTGTATCGCTTCTTTAACGATGCTTTTATCGCCGAATCTTTTTGTGCGGTAAGCTTTAAATTTAGGTAATCGTATTTTACCTTATTGCGCCATGACTGATCGCTTTCTTGCTGGTTTTTAAACCAAGGTAGTTTCTCCCTGTCATAAACGTAAACATCGTTTTTAGTGAAATCAAACTTTTCGTCTAACTGTTTAAGAGAGAAGTTGATTTTCTCGTTATACCGTTTTTGGTAGGTGTTGAACATAAAAAACGCAGCGCTTAAATCTCCGTTCTTTAAATCGTTATCAAAGGTGTTTCTGTACTGTTCAAAATTTTTAATATCAGAAGCTAGAAAATAGCTTTTATTACCATCCATCTGTTTAAGGTAGTTCTCAAAAATAATACTGCTGATAGAATCATTTAGTGTTACTTTTTTATAACTGATGGTACTTAATAAACCGGCAATTTCTTGCGCCACTTTCCCCTGACGAGGATCTGGCTTTAAATTGTTTGAACCGGGCACATCAATATCAAGTATGCGTGGTGCTGCACTACAGGCAATGGTAGCGGCTATAAATAAACCTAAAAAAACTCTTTTTAACATGCGTTTTACTTTTTCAAACTCTATACTCACAGGTAATAGCTAACGTATTTTGTGGACAATTTGTATTTAACAACAAAAAAAAGGCAGATTTAACCGCCTTTTACAGAAACAAGTTTACGTATAAAATTTTTTAAATAAATATCTTATCAAATTTTGTTGTTTAAAAGTGGAAATGTGGGAGAGATATGACAGAATAAAGAGAAACGCAACTTTCTGTTTAAATCAACTTTTTGTTTGCTGCGTTAATGCTATAAGCCGATACAGTTCGCCAGTTGGCAGATAAAGCTAGTAGAGCTCGAGCGGTTAGCGTGTTAAAGTCAGAGTTCTTTACGGATTTCTTTTTGCAAAAATTATCCCTGCAAAAATTGCTTGCATTAAACCGTAGCCAAACCAGCTGAGCACTGTAATAATGGTAATATCTAATGAGCTAAATGTGATCCACATTACAGGTAGCAAGGCTACCATTGCGTATACAAACCCAAACTCTATCCCTCTTAAAATAAAGGAACCTGCAAAAAGCCCTTTAAACCTATCCCAAAACCAAGAGAGCGCAAAACTGATGACAAATGGATGAAGGTAAAACAAGACGTCTCTACTGCCATCAGAGTTGAAAAGTGGGCTATTATACGCTATAAACAGACTCGGAAAAAACCTCACTGAAAGGTATAATCCACCATAACTTATAATAAACAGAAGGATGCCGGCAACTAAACCGGATAATATTACTTTTTTCATCTTTATTTTTTAGCTATTTTACTTTAAAAAAGATACACGTGGTTAATGTTCAACGGCATTTTCTAATTTAAGACTTTAAGCTGTAAATTAAACTCAATATCTAATTCATTATTTGTTTCAATCATTCCACCAAGTTTCCTCGGAGGGATAATTTTAAAGTCTGAGAAGTTGATTTTTCTTTTCCCAACCAGTGTCAAAGCATTTGCGCCATTCGTAAAAAATCTATAGTCCACATCAAATTGTTTGTTAACGCCGGCTAGCTCTATATTTACCCTTCCTCTTATTTCTCCACTTTTTTGCTTAAAATCTGGATACCGATTTAAGCTCAAAAAGTTGATGGTTAAATGCGGGTATATTTTACCTTTTAAAGTTTTGCGCAAATCGGCTGTCATCACTGGGTTGTGGCAATCAAAGTTATTGACATCTAAATCCATTTTCCCTGTAATTCTGATGGCGCTGGTGTTGCTTGCTTTGTAAATTGTTAAGGTATCGGGTTTGTAATAATTGGTAATTGCGCAATTAAACTTGTTGATGTTTGTACTACCAGCCACTTTTAAAGAACAACTTTTGCTGATGATCCATTTGGTAGGTTTAGCAGTTTGAAAACTATAACCAAAATAAGCAAAGAAGCAAATAAATAAAATGATTGATCTGTTACTGCTCATGATTATAGTTCGCATTTATAAAAAAAGCGGGAGTAGCTTGTGGCCATCCCGCTTTGTAAAACATTTGCTTAAAAACCTACTACTGCTTGAATTACGTAGCCACTGAATTCGCCGCCTGCTCTGTAATCTGCTACAGGGAAGTCTTTATATTTTTGAGTAACATATTCTCCTTTTAACAAGATATTGTTAGTTAAGAACCAACCGGCACCCACCGCCACACGGTTAACTTCTACTTCGTTTGCAATTCCGGCTAGTTCTGCTTTTACCACATTGTAACGAGCTCCAATAAATACATTTTCTGCTTTCCCAATTCTGTACACACCATCAATCGCAAATTGGTTAACATCTCTTTCTGCAGTTTCAGCTTTTGTTCTTCCGCTGGTTGTTTCGTAAGTTCCAAAAAGCTCAAGCCCTTGGAATTTTGCGAAAGCATTTAACTGGATAGCTTCCACTTTTTTACTGAACCCTGGGTTTAAACGTCCAGAAAAGGCATTTGCAGCGGCAGTTCCCCCAACTTTTTCCATCACCATAAAATAGTTAGATCCGGTACGGTCACCTCCGTAAAGTGTTTGACCGCCTGAGCTAGTGTTGGTATAATAAGATGCCGCTAATCTCAATCTCAAATCTGTGGTTACTTGTTTGTCTACACCGGCTTTTAAATAAATAGATGGATTTTTTTTGATGTTATCATCCTGTGCGGTTGGTGTCAACTCATCAATGTTGCCTTTGATCATCCCGTTAGATGCACCAATTACCCCAAAGAACATATCCTTTCTAAGTAATAATTCTCCGCCAATTTCTGTAGTAAAGCCATCTAAAATGTAGTTTTCTGCAAAAGGATTATACAGCGTATGTCCACCGTCTGATCTTCTAAAGTGTTGATCACCGTAGTTGATTTCCATATGTCCTACCTTTAAAGTAGCATATTTCATGATGTTTTCCCACACTTCGCCTTTGAAGGGTAATTTATCAAATTGGATATACCCCCCTTTTACCCAAGTTTCATTATGGTGACGAGAGGAAAGATAACTGGTTAAGTTTAGCAAAATACCGTCAGCCAATTGTACGTTCATAAAAAGGTTGGCATTGGCGGTGTTAAAGCCAGGTGTTATTTTATAAAGTTCATTAGCTGGGATGTTTGTTGTATTACTATTTTCATGCTTAAGCCCTTGGAAAGACTGTGTAAACCCTGCGCCAAATTTAACTTTGATTTTTTCAAATACCGCAGTTGAATCTTTTGGAGCTTCAAATACATTTATTCCACTTTTATCGTATGGTCTTACATTTGCCACTTCTGTTTGGGCTTTTGCCATTTGTGCACCACACAGCAATACGAATGCTGATGCGGTTAAAATCTGCAGTTTAGTTTTCATTATTTTGTGTATTAAGGTTATTTATAAGATTTGATATTATTTTTTAAGTTTTAAAGTGATATTAATGATTAAATCATCACCTGTTTTAAGTGCACCCATCATAAAGGATGGGGCTTTTATTTTGAAATCGCTCATTTTTATAGCTTTAGAGCCTTTAAACGTTACGCTTTCATCAGCTGCTACTGTGTAATTTGCCTGTAGTGCAATTGCTTTTGTAACACCAGCAATGGTTAAGTTTCCTGTTACCTTCACTATCTTTTGTGCTTCTACCACTGTTGCACCTGTTAGTTTGAAAATCATTTTATCATGAGTTTCCACGTTTAAAGTTTTGTAAGCTCTAGTATCCATTAAGCTTTCCTTGCTTTTTAAGTTTTTTACCGGAAGTACAAAAACCAAAGAGTTGATATCCTTCAACTGCCCGCTTACTACTGTTAACTTTCCATCAACAGAGAACTTACTGGCATTCATTGTCCAATCGTGTAAATTTGATGTGCCAGCAACTGAAATTTGAGAGCCTAGTGCTAAAGTATAAACCGATTGCGCTTTTACCTGTTGACCTGTGAATGCTGTGATGATAAAAATTATCAGTGCACACATTGGTACTAAAGCTTTTTTTAAAATCTGATTGTTATTGAACCTTTTCATAATACTGAGTTTGATATCCTGTTTGTACTATCAAAGGTAGGTGCGCCCGTAATGGTAAAGAGTGATGGTAAACTCTTAAAAAAGTGATATAACACCAATAATTGGGTTAATTTGAAATCTCTAAAAATAAACTTGAATGAAAAGGTGTTTGCTGATTAACTTTCGTGAGTTAACTCAGAGGTTATTTAAAAAAACAGAAGGAACGGTTTTTTTTGTTTTCAGTTAATTAAAAAATAAATGTTGGAGATTCTCTGAACCTCCAAAATAGCTTATATATTTATAACCTGATTTCGGTTGCTAACGGTATTTATCCTTAATTTACATAAAGGCTGAAAGCAAAATGCACAAAGCTAAAATCCTATAATAAAGGCTATTACGTTCCTTTTATGTGTGATTAATTATTGAACACTATATAATTAGTACTTTTTATACAGATGATACAACACGCATTTGTCCCAATCTGTCATAACCGGCTTTAAATCTAATTGTACAAAATGTCTTTTAAAAGCAATAATGGCAGCAGGTAAATTCCGGGTATCGTAGCCTATTCTGCGCAACGCATTTTCTATATCAAAATGTGCTGGTGGGTGCATGTTCGGAAAATCATACCACAAGCCAAAACCGGCATTTGCAAGCTTCTCCCACGGAAACAAAATACTTGGATCTGCTTTTCTTGTAGGTGCAATATCGCCATGGCCGATAAAATTGGAAGTAGGGATGTTATAGGTGCTTTTCAGTTTCGCTAGTAAAATTAATAAGCTGTTGATCTGTTTTTCACTAAAAGGTTCAAAACCATTATTATCAAGCTCAATACCTATAGAAGAGGAATTCATATCAAAATTATTACCCCACTTAGAGTTTCCGGCATGCCAAGCCCTTAAATCATCACTTAACATCTGCACCACTTCTCCTTCCCTTCCAACAATATAATGTGAGCTCGCCTGGGTATGTTCTAAAGTAAAGGTTTTGATGGTTTGTTGGATAGAGTCCTGTGCGGTATGGTGGATAATCACAAAATCTGGTTTCCGGCTACCAAAGTTTACCGTAGGGATAAATGCTGTTTTAAGTGCGTTTCCTAGCGTGTCAAAAAGTTCTGGCGCTTGGTGCATATCAATTTTCGCAATCACTTCTTTTACCTTTTCTTCCTGTATTTTTTGAGCTTTTTCATAAGGCTTAGGCGAACAGCTTGCTAAAAAAGTGATAATGACTAAAAAAATTGAGTATGGGCGCATTTGATTTGTTTTTATCCGAGTGCAAAGTAATACAAAATCATTATCCTAAACCAATAAATCTTTGATTTAGTAAGCTTAAAACAACCAAGAACAAGGTGTTAGTCTATTTTCCAATAATTAGCCTTACATTTGCAAAAAAATAAGGTTTGCCTTTTCAAAATGTTGATATGTGCTTTTCCTTAAAAAAAGATATATGACATTTTCAGAATTAGAATTAATTGAGCCTATTCAAAAAGCGCTCAAAACGCTAGGATACACCAATCCAACCCCAATCCAATCACAAGCAATCCCATTACTTTTACAAGAAAGAGATTTACTAGGTTGTGCGCAAACAGGTACCGGTAAAACCGCTGCTTTCGCAATCCCTATTTTGCAGTTAATGCACCAACAAGGTCCGCAAGAAAAAGGATCCAGAAAAATAAAAGCGCTAATTGTTACGCCTACGCGTGAACTGGCTATACAAATTGGCGAAAGCTTTGCCGATTATGGTAAAAACCTTCATCTTACGCATACCGTAGTTTTTGGCGGGGTTGGACAAAAAGCACAAACCGACGTTTTACAAAGAGGCGTGGATATTTTGGTGGCTACGCCAGGACGATTATTGGATTTAATTAACCAACGCTTCATTAGCTTACGCGACATCAACTTTTTTGTTTTGGATGAGGCTGATAGGATGCTGGACATGGGTTTTATCCATGATGTAAAAAAATTGATCGCCTTATTGCCCGCAAAAAGACAGTCTTTGTTTTTCTCGGCAACTATGCCGCCTGCTATTACCAAACTGGCCAACACTATTTTAAACAACCCAGTAAGAGTTGAGGTTACCCCGGTTTCTTCCACTGCTGATACTATTAACCAATTTTTATACTACGTTGATAAGGGAAATAAAAACGGGCTTTTGCTACATATTTTAGAAGATAAAGCCATTAAAACAGCTTTGGTTTTCACGCGTACCAAACATGGCGCAGATAAAATAGTTAAAGTTTTGAATGCAAAAGGAATCAAATCCGCAGCAATTCATGGAAATAAATCGCAGAATGCCCGCCAAAATGCTTTAGCCCAGTTTAAAGATCAAACCTTAAGGGTTTTGGTTGCTACAGATATTGCGGCCCGTGGAATTGATATTGACGAGCTGGCTCACGTAATCAATTACGAAATCCCTAACATTTCTGAAACTTATGTGCACCGTATTGGACGTACCGGTAGAGCAGGCGCAAACGGAACAGCGCTCTCTTTTTGCGATGCGGAAGAAAAAGAATTTTTAAAAGACATCCATAAACTCATCAATAAAAACATTCCTGTTATTGAGGATCATCCGTTCCCTTTTACAGGAGCTAGGTCAGAAAAATCAGCTGATGACCGCCATCGTGGTGGACGAGGAGGGTCTTCGCAAGGAGGAAATAGATCTGGCGGAGAAAACAAACAGTCTTCTGGAAATTCAAGAAGAGGGGATTCGCAAGAAAAACCTGCCAGCGGAAGCAGCAGGCCTCCAAAAAAATACTTCAAACAGAAAGCAAACAGATAAAATTTAAAACCGACCTAGCGTCGGTTTTTTTTATGGATTAACGCTACTTTTTATACCTGATCTTCACGTTTCCTACCCCCTCATTTTTCATATCAATTCTGTTGGCCGCTTTTCTACTGAGATCGATAATTCGCCCGGCAACAAAAGGTCCGCGGTCGTTTATCCTTACTTTTACAGATTTGCCATTGCGCAGATTAGTCACTTTAACCTTGGTGCCAAAAGGTAAAGTTTTATGCGCAGCAGTAAGTTTAGAGTTTCTGAATATTTCTCCTGATGCGGTTTTGCGTCCGTTAAATTTATTTGCATAGTAAGAGGCTTTTCCTGTTTGTGTGATTTTTGGAGCGCAGGAGAAAAGCGTAAATGATATTAATAGTAGAAGTACTTTGTACATCCTCAAATTTGTTGAAATTGGATTGAAAATACAAATCCTTGTTTTTTATAAAAGCACATCATCAGAATTTGTAATTGAAAAGCCTAAAACAAAATAAAGCCTTACCTTTAACCAACATCACAA
>DASSWV010000052.1:0-2124 GCA_035704545.1 Pelobium sp. | reverse complement strand
ATAATTATGGCGGACTTTTTTTCCTCCCTCATAAACGTCAATTTTCATCGGAAGGATAAATGCATCTTCCTTTTGTGTCTGTTGCAGGTAAACCGTTTGAGTTTTTGCTTTGGCATCCCATTTATAAGTAATATTTAATTCGGGGTGACCAGCACCAAAGTACCATTGGTTAAAAAACCAGTTCAAATCTTTGCCACTTACCTCCTCCAAGGCCAAACGCAATTGATGAGCCTCTCCGGTGGCTAATGCGTTTGATTTTAAATAAAGGTTTAGGCCAGCAAAAAAAGCATCTTCTCCTAAATAATTACGCAACATGTTTAAAATGCGGCCTCCTTTGTTATAGCTCACCACGTCAAACATATCTTCTTTATCGTTATAATGAAAGCGGACTAATTGTTTGCTTGCCGCATCCGGAGAAAGCAGATAAGACTGCATATCCTCATAACTATGTGCGTCACCAGCATCTTTACCTTTAGAATGCTCAAACCAAAGTGCTTCGCTAAAATTGGCAAAAGATTCGTTTACCGTTAGATTACTCCAGCTTTCGGTGGTTACATAATTGCCAAACCACTGATGAAAAATTTCGTGGGCAATTGTACTTTCACCGTTACTGCCGTCCAATAGTTCTCTTTTAGTTTGCTGTACTTGTGCCCCATGTACGGTGGCAGTAGTATTCTCCATGGCCCCGCTTACATAATCCCGAACCACAATCTGGGCGTATTTACTCCATGGATATTCGATTCCTAACTTTTTAGCGTAAAAATCGATCATTTCTGGGGTTTTGCCGAAAATATCTTTGGCATAAGGAGCATAAGTAGGCTCCAAATAATAATCAACCGGAATATTTTTATACTTATCGTGATAGATTTTAAAATCACCAACGGCCATCATAAATAAATAAGGTGTATGAGGTTGCTCCATTTTCCAGGTGTCAGTGCGGGTGCCGTCGTTATTTTTCTTTTGATTGATTAAAACACCATTAGAAAGCGTGACGTATTTATCAAGCACCGTCATGCTGATTTCCTGTGTGGTTTTTTGGTTAGGTTTATCGATAGTTGGAAACCAAACTGACGAACCTTCCGTTTCTCCTTGCGTCCAAATCTGCACCGGCTTTCCTTTTACGCTACTATCTGGATTGATGAAGTATAAGCCTTTCGCATCTGTTATGGCAGCACTTCCTTTAGTTTTAAACTCGTTTGGCTTAGCGGTATAGTGTATATATACGGTGTAATTTTCTGATGCTTTATAAGTTTTGCCTAAGTTGATTTTGAGCGTTAAACTGTCATATTTATATTTCAGTGGGCTGATTAAATTTCCGTTAACGATGGAAACATTTTTGATATCCATCCCTTTTGCATCAAGCGTGAGGGAATCTGTTGGATAGAAATGTGGTTTAAGCGTTAGCCAGGCCTTTCCATAGAGGTAAGCTTTTTTATAATCAAACTTTACATCTAATTTGGTGTTTATCAAATCGTTTATTTTTTCTGGTGTTGCCCTGTATATGCTTTGGATACTTTTTGAGCTATCAGGCTGAACTTGTTGAGCCTGGCTGAAAGTGGCGAAAAAGGTGATCGATACGACTGTAAACACAGACTTTAAATTGACCATATTGAAAGATTTTGTTAGAGAGTACTTAATATCCACTAAATTATAATTTATGGCGGTATATCGGTGTATTTTAATCTAAAATTTCTGATACAGGATTGGGGGTGGTTGGAGATATTGGGCGACGCCCTTTAATGAAAACCAAACGTCAAATTAGCGAAACTCAGCAATTCCGCTTATTAGTTGTCTGTTGGATTAGGAATTTTTCTGCGATTTTCAGTAACGGTCTGGAGCTTGGCGAAGGCGGGATTTTTAGTACAAAACTTCAATCGAAAAAAAGATATTGAGTTTTGTACATCAGCACAATCGAAGCCGTTCAGCCCCGCTTTTGGCAATACCTTGTTGTTGGCGTCTTTTTCTATTTCGCTGTTTCAAGTTTTCTTTTTTCAAAGTACTTTTTGATTTGCTCAAAGTCCATATCCTTGATATCGGTAGATATTTTGTCCCTAACTTCACGCATAAATTTTACTGCTTTAAAATCTTTAATGATTTTCTTTTCTTTATTCTTCATAATTTACA
>DASSWV010000014.1:0-2406 GCA_035704545.1 Pelobium sp. | reverse complement strand
GTAGTTCTGGTCGCTTTTAAAATGGTACCGTTAGTCCCCTGACCTTCGCCTCTTAGCACTACACCATTTTTAGAAATAATTAATGAATTGCTTACATCATATTTTCCAGCTTTTAATAAAACTGCGCCTCTTATACCGTTCGCGTCTAATGGTAAATTACCTACCTCATCAATAGCTGCTTGTATTAAAGCCCGGCAGTCTCCAGCTATAGGGGTTAATGTTTTTTTCACGGGTGCAACAGGCAAAGAAACACCACCTGCTTTATATCCTGCTAAAGAAAAATCGGGTATGGTGTTGATACTATCTGTCTCCCCTTGATTTGCGTATTTGTTATATTTCAATTTACCATCTGCACCTATTGTAATTAACGATGGTGCAGTTACCGGAGGAGGCACTACGACTACAGGTGGGGGTATTACCACGGGGGCATCTTCCTTTACTTTTGTTTTTTTACAAGAAAACAAAGCTACAATCAATAATAAATTTAAGAATGCTATTTTTTTCATCTGTTATTTTTTTGCTTTTTAAAGGTGGTAAAGCGATTATGATTTGATAATCAATACGAGTAAATGGCTTTGCTAAAATTATAGTGGCTCCAAACTGAAATCATATTAAGGTTAATCAGAAAATTTAATTTAGGTCAGGATAATGTTGCTTTCCAATTACCCTATACTTCATAAGAGCATTTTAATACCGGCCACACACATTCTTTTGGAAAATGTCTGTAATAAAATTAGTATTGACGAAGTATTAAATTACCAGCCTGTATTTTGTGTGATAAGCCGGTTTAGAGACATTTCCTGAGTTGGGATTGGAAATACTACATCTCGGGAAGTGAAGTTTTGATAGGGCCTTAAAGTAGCATCTCTGCCAGAGTAGCCCAAAGGGTTTTGGGAGCCACCAGGTGCTGTTGAATTAATAATGGTGATCATTTCTTGCATAGTGCTTTCTAATAATCCCCATCGTAAAAGATCCAATTTACGTAAGCCTTCAAAGGCCAATTCTCTTGATCTTTCGTCTTTTACCCATTTAAAAAAAGTATCTTTATTTAATCCAGGCGGTAAATCTGTAATTGTATTAGCTTGATTAACAGGAAAACCATAAGCTCTCCTTCTTACCTGATTTATAGCATTATATGCATCTGCTGTAGGCCCATTGTTTACCTCATTCTCTGCTTCGGCAAACATTAACAATACATCTGCGTATCGTAACAAAGGCCAATTGACACCTCCAAAATTTTTATTATAAACTCCGGTTTGATACTCTCTTCGCCATTTAGCTACATATCTACCCCATTTATAGTTCGGCAGATATTCTGCTGTGCCATTATTTTTATCATTGTCCAAATAATAAAATGGGGCAATATTCCAATCTCTTCTTTTGTCCCCTTCCCTATATAAATCAAACAATAGGCCTGTTGCCGTATAATTCCCTTGTGCAAAACCAGTTTTGTTATCTCTATTTCTGATACCAATGGTAGAACCAAACCTTTCGTGTTCATTTGATGATGATGATGAATTATCGAAAAAAAACTCTACCTCCCATAAAGATTCTTTAAGGTCATAAATATTTGCAGTATGGTTAATAAAAATTTGTTTATAATCCGGGTTTAAGGAGTATTTATCAGATTGGATAATTTCTTGAGTTAAACTGCGGGCCTGGTTATAAAATGATGGATTTTTAAGCCTCCCAGCTGCATGCAAATATACTCTAGCTAATATGCCTGAAATTGCATTTTTAGAAACTCTTCCTACATTACCTAGGGCAAAACTATCGTCAACTAAATTGAAGGCTAAAGCCATGTCTTCCATAATTTTGCTGTACACTTCGCTTGATGATGTTTTCGCTACGTTAACATGATTTACAGAATTAGTGGATGCTAATTTCAATGGAACATCACCCCAATAACCCACTAAAATAAAATGGTAGTAAGCTCTTAAGAATAGTGCTTCCCCTCTTATATTATCTTTTATTGACTGTGAAGCAACAGCTTTGTCTATATTTTTCAATAATAGATTTGCTCGCTGTATACCCGAATATAAGGTTGTCCAACAATTAAAAAAATTATCATAAGAAGCACTGGTATTGTACAAATCCGCGATTATAGCTGTATTAGCCCCACGTCTTAATTGTTCGTCATTAGAAGATGGCGCTTCTAATGATAAAAATCTGGAATAGGTACTTTCGTTGGTATTACCCAACTCAGAATAAACACCCATTAAAGCGGCTGTAAGCTCAGATTCATTTCTGTAATAAAATTCTGGCGTAACAAAACTTTTGGGCTTAGTTTCCAGATAATCGTTACAGGAAACCATGAGCAATAAAGCGGATATATAGAGAATGGCTTTTCTCATACTAAAAAGAAATATCTAAACCCATGGTTATTAATTTAGCTCTGGGATATGA
>DASSWV010000005.1:0-15504 GCA_035704545.1 Pelobium sp. | reverse complement strand
AAAAGCCGGACTTACCTATCCAAGCATCAGCGATTTGGTGGTAAAAAAAGCAATGATTGACGCTGCGGAAACCACTTATTTAGTGGCTGATTCTACCAAATTTGGGAAAAGTGCTTTCGCTAGCTTAGGCGCACTATCTTTAATTGATTATGTAATTACCGATAATGGTGTTGAAGATGTTCATAAAGCGGTTTTTAAAACTCATGAAATTGAGTTAATTATTGCTGATTAAAAAGCCACCTTAAAAAGGTTTATGATTCAGTATTATTCCCAATTTTTATTAAAGAATCTTCATCGCTAGTGCGAGCTTGTAGCTCGTGTTTTCTTATAAAAGTATTTATCTACAAGCTCGCACCAGCGTGGTCTTCCTATATTACTTCTTCGTTTTAATCACTCTTACCTTCCACTGATCAGGACCTTTTTCCAAATACTCCCAATTAAAAGGCTCTTTACTTTCGGCTTCCATCTGGTAATACAAAGGTTTCGGATCGTGATCATTGATAAATTCGAAAGCTTCGCCCGGTTTTATATCAGAAAAACCCTTGTAAAACATTTCATGACGCTCAGTTGGCGGAAACGGACGTAAATCAAATTCGTTAACTACAGAAAAGCCATCATCACCCAAACCGCTTTTATCTTTTTTAGTAATATGAACCACGTACTCATTGGGTTCTTGCTTTTTATAAATCCAAGAATGCTGACCGTCAAATTTCTGCACAAAAATGCCATGAATTTCTTTCGGATCTTCGGCAGCGATAATTTCCATGGTATCACCTTGTTCCATCATTCCGTAACGGTGAAAAACAATCTGTTTCCATTCGCTTACACCGGCTTTTCTAAGGTCAAGTAAGGTGGAAACATCCGTGAATTCCCTGCCCTGCGAATCATCTGTACGAGTAACTTTCACTTTCCACTCTCGGCCTCCTCTATTCAAATATTCCCAGCCCACAACATCACCATAAATTGAACGGAACTCGTAATAAAGTGGAATAGGATCATGATCGTTAATAAAAACAAAGCTTTCATCAACAGGCAATTCTTTAAATAGCTGTATCAGCTTCCTGTGTCTTTCAATGGGGATAAGCACCCGCATATCTAATTCTTCTGTGTGTGATTTATTATTCATGGCAATTTAATTAAGTAATAAAGACCTTTTTATCTTTTATAAGATTGTAATAGTATAGATTGTTGTTTATACAGGCAATACTAATAATTTTATTGCTGAAATAATTATGATTGATGTCAAATTCTGTAACGGAATCGTATGCTTTTAAAGCCCCGCCATATCTTTACTTGTTAAACCTGATGAATATTCATAAGGTGTGCGAAATTTAAGCGAAAACATTTACTGAGCCCCAGAACCGAATAAACTTTTGAATTAGGTTACAAATTACTTAAATGCCAACTAATTGACATAAATCACTTATGACAAATAATTGATGGGCAAATTAATTGTACACCAAAAAAAACCTTAATTTTGTAACGTTTGTAAGTCTTTTCAGGCTTTATTAATATTTATTTTAAACACCAAAAAGATGTATCCAGAATATTTAGTTGCACCAATGCGTACAGAATTAACAGACGCAGGTTTCCAAGAATTAAAAAATGCCGATGAGGTAAAAAGTGCTATCGCTACAGAAGGCACTACCTTTGTTGTTGTAAATTCGGTATGCGGATGTGCTGCGGCAAACGCCCGTCCGGCAGCAAAAATTGCAGCCTCAAACGCTAAAACCCCTGATAAGTTAGTTACTGTTTTTGCAGGAATGGAAAAAGAAGCGGTAGATGCAGCCAGAGGCTTTATGTTGCCTTTTCCAGCTTCATCCCCTTCTATGGCCTTATTTAAAGATGGCAAATTGGTTCACATGGTAGAACGTCATCAAATTGAAGGCCGTCCAGCTGAAATGATTGCCGATAATTTGATCGGAGCATTTGAACAATACTGCTAGTTCATTAATTATTCGTTTAGCCGGCAATCTTTGATTATGTTCAAAAGATTGCCGGTTTTTTTATTATAAAACCCTTCTAGCTAATTACCGAAAGCTAAAGTAGTGGCATTTCTTTTATTTCGCCCTTACCCTTGGGCAGCAAAAAGAAGAAAACCTATGCTTCGGTTAGCAGTCACAATGCCTCTTTGTGTTTCCCTCTTTGCACATCACGCAATTATCATCTTCAATAACAACACCTTTATCCTAGTTTAAGATAAACTGGCATTATTTTCTCTTAAAAGATTTACATCTATCAATTACCAATTTTAAGTTTAATTATGAAAATCGCATACATCTCTACGTACATGCCCCGCCCTTGCGGTTTAGCTACGTTCAACTCAAATTTGAAGAACGCAATTGACAAAAACTTGTTAAAAAGTAAAAATGAAAGCTTTGTGATTGCAATTAATGATCAAAATGATTTGGATCAATATCCGTACGGAAAAGAGGTCAAATATATCATCCGGCAACAGTACCAAAAGGATTATATAGAAACCGCCAATTTCATCAATAACAGCAATACCGATGTTTGTATTATGCAACATGAGTTTGGCATTTATGGCGGCGATAGTGGCGTTTATGTGCTGCCACTGATTAATCGTATTGAGAAACCCCTGATAACTATCCTTCACACGGTTCTACAAGAACCAAACTATTTGCAAAAATTGATCATACAGGATATTGCCCTCCACTCTGCAAAAATTGTAGTTATGGCCAAAAAGGCAGTTGATTTCCTAATAGGAATATATGGGATAGATAGAGAAAAAATAGCTTTAATTGAGCATGGAGTGCCAAACTATTCAGATTCAATCGAAGAAATTCTTAACAAAAAAAACATACTTCCGGGCAAACGTGTATTACTTACTTTCGGTTTGCTATCCAGAAACAAAGGAATAGAAACGGTGATCAAAGCATTACCCGCTATCGTTAAAAAGCACCCAGAAGTGGTTTACACCATCATCGGAAAAACGCATCCCCACATTCTAAAAAATCAGGGAGAAGAATATCGCGATTATCTTAAAAAGCTGGCTGCTGATTTAGGGGTAAGTAAGAACGTCAACTTTATCAATAGTTTTGTGAGCGAAGAAGATTTAATGAAATACCTCACCGCTGCCGAAATTTATATTACCCCTTATTTAAATGAAGCGCAAATCACCAGCGGAACTTTGTCATACGCAGTTGGTGCGGGCGCAGCCGTTGTTTCAACACCATATTGGCATGCACAAGAACTGCTTGCTAACAACAGAGGCAAGCTTTTTGATTTTGGAGATGATAAAGCTTTAGCTGAAATTGTAATTGCTTTATTAGACAATGATAAAGCGTTAAAAAACATCCGGGATAATGCTTACGCCTATGGGCTAACCATTAGGTATCCAAAAATAGGCGGCCTATATAAAAACTTGGCAAAAGAGGCAATTAGCCATCATCTTCCCAAAGAAGCTTTCAGTTTTTCGGAGCTTAACGCAGATTTGTTGCCCACTTTCACTTTAGATTATGTCAAACGTTTAACAGATGATACAGGAATAGTTCAACATGCAAAATATGGCATCCCAAATTTAAAAGAAGGCTACTGTATGGATGACAACAGCAGGGCCTTGATTATGATTTTAATGGCTTATGACCAATACAAGTCAAAAGAGGCGCTTGATTTACTGCCAATTTACCTCAGTTTCATCCAATATATGCAGTGTGAAAACGGTAATTTCCGAAACTTCCTGAGCTTTAAGCGAGAATATTTAGACGAGGTTGGCACTGATGACTCTTACGGACGAACATTGTGGGCACTTGGCTTTATGATCTGCAACTCGCCCAATAACTCTTATAAAGAATTTGCCCGTGAACTGTTCTTTAACTCTCTACAGCACTTGGATAAGCTGGAACATTTGCGTGGACATGCAAATAGCATCATAGGATTGGCACATTACCTCAAATCTTACCCAGATGAAAACGTGGAATATCAACTAGTGCTTTTAGCTGATAAATTGGTAACTGCTTATGAAAAACACGTAGCAGAAGGCTGGCATTGGTTTGAAGAAAAACTGACTTATGATAATGCTATTTTACCTTTGGCCCTACTTAAAGCATACGAAATTACCCACAAATATATCTACAAAGAGATTGGTTTAGAAAGCTTGCATTTTTTAGATAGTGAAACGCTAGAGCATGGATACTATAACCCAATTGGCAATGATGGCTGGTTCTATAAAAATCAAGAGAAAGCCGTTTTTGACCAACAAGCTATAGAAACAATGGCAGCTGTAATGATGTATTACCAGGCATTTGAAACTACCAAAGACATAAAGTTTATAGAGAAAATGTTTAAAACCTACTTATGGTTTTTAGGAGAAAATGCTTTACGCGTACCACTTTATGATCATGAAACTAAAGGTTGCTGCGATGGGTTAACGCCACAAGGCTTAAACAGAAACCAAGGCGCAGAAAGCACATTGGCCTACTTTATTTCGCACCTCACTGTTCTAAAAGCACAGGAAAAAGAGTATTTGTTTGACAAAACGGCATCAAAAGTACAAGCTTAAATGAGAGTTGCCATATTATCTCCGGTTGCTTGGCGCACACCGCCTGTTCATTATGGCCCTTGGGAACAAATGGCTTCTAACCTTGCCGAAGAACTTGTAAAGTTGGGTGTTGAGGTCACGCTTTTTGCCACAGGCGATTCACTTACTTCTGGTAAACTAAATGCCGTAATTGAAAAAGGCTACGAAACTACAAAAGGACAGGACGCAAAAGTTTTGGAGTGTTTGCACATCAGTAATTTGATGGAAAACGCAGCTAATTTTGACATTATTCATAATCACTTTGATTTTTTGCCCCTTACCTATTCAAAACTTATTGATACGCCGATGATGACCACCATTCATGGTTTTTCATCAGAGCAAATCATACCGGTTTATCAAAAATACAACGCAAACACTTCTTATGTTTCTATCAGCAACGCAGACCGACACGAGAAACTGGATTATCTGGCAACTGTTTACAATGGCTTAAACACCGCTGATTTCACCCTAAACAACAGACCTAAAGACCAGTTGCTCTTCTTTGGCAGGATACACCCGCACAAAGGAACAAAAGAAGCCATTGCTATCGCAATGCAAACCAATAAAAAATTGATTATAGCTGGGATTATCCAAGATCAAAATTATTTTGACAAAGAGGTTGCGCCACATTTAAATAATGAGATTCAGTTTATAGGCCATGCTGGGCCACAAAAAAGAGACCAACTGATGGGGAGCTCGGTAGCTTTGTTGCACCCAATAAGTTTTGATGAACCATTTGGACTAAGCGTTGCCGAAGCGATGATGTGCGGAACACCGGTTATTGCTTTTAACCGAGGCTCCATGCCCGAATTAATTGAGCATGGAACTACAGGTTTCTTAGTGAGTACTGTTGCGCAAGCAAATAAAGCGGTTCAAGAGTTATCTCAAATTAATCGCTCCCAATGTTCAGCAAAGGCAAAAAGCAGGTTTTCTGCTGAAACTATGGCGAAAAAATATTTGGAGCTATATCATCAAATATTAAAAAAGGAAATCGTTTAACGACCTCCCTTAGCCAAGCCTATCGGTTTCAACCCGCTTACGTTTTTCTTTGATTCAGAACTGCTCTGTTCATCTGTATGAGAATCATCGCCCATTAACCGTTCTAATAAATCCTTTAAATTTACCGTCATAAACGAGGAGGAATAATCAGACAATCCATAAGGAATAATTAACTCTCCATGATTGATGATTGAGCCACAAGAGTAAACCACGTTTGGCACATAGCCTTCGCGTTCGTCTGTGTTTGCAATTAACAGCGGTTCTTTTAGCCTTCCAATTTCTTTAGAAGGATCATCCAACGCTAATAAACTTATTCCTAAAGAATATCTGCGCATAGCACCAACGCCGTGTGTCACAATTAACCAGCCATGTTCGGTTTCTATGGGTGATCCACAGTTGCCAATCTGCACAAATTCCCAAGGATATTTTGGCGATTGGAGTTGGATAGGGTTTGTCCAAATGTTTATTTTGTCAGAATACATGATGTAGTTATTCCAACCATCAATTCTCGACATCATTACATATTTACCGTTGATTTTTCTTGGAAACAGTGCTAAGTTTTTATTCTTGGCACCTTGCCCATACATTGGCCTTACTTTGAAATTGTAAAAATCGGTTGTTTCCAAAAGTTTTGGCATAATGGTTTTGCCATCATAAGCGGTATAAGTGGCATAATATTTCTCTTTTCCCTCCTCATCGATAAACTTAACGAAACGGGCATCTTCAATACCTTTTCGTTCATATTCTGTAATAGGGTAAATGATACGGTCTGATATATCGGTATCTAAAGAAAATATAATTTCGTGGTAAGAGTCCGCCAACCAAAGTAGTTTTTGCAGTTCAGTCCCGGTTTTATCGGTTTCACTGTCTGCTATCAATTGTTCAACGGTACTCTTTAAGTTTTTATAGTCAAATTTATCTGGTAAATGCTCTTGGGCAATTTTCAATGTCTTTTTAGATATGCCGGCGTCCTCTGCCTTTTCTAAAAAAAACTCTTTCTTATAAATGTTGTTTTTAACAATTTCTGCTTCATCAACATATCTTCCAGCGGGCAAAACTTCAATATCATTGTTTTTATTTAGAAGCGCCCGCCTAAATACAATCGAAGAAATATGCCCTTCGCCTACTGCTCTAAAACTTATAATTAACCTACGTTCACCTTCTACTAAATCAGACTGGTCTGGGTCATCAACAATGGACGGGTTAAAAAAAGCCGCCGACTCAATGGAGTATTCATGTGTAAAATAAGATCCAATCAGTAGTTTTCTAAAACGTGAAGTTTCTCTGATATTCTGGGCCTCAGCCGGAATCTCCTGCATCAACTTATCAGCGTGTTTTTCTAATATTCTAGTAATGTTTCGATGTCTTTTAGAAAACTCCTGTAAAATTGGAGCAATTAAATTATAAACGCTGGGTTCATCAAATTGGTTGATGTGCGCTAAAATTTCTTTCGCCCTTTCTTCGCCGTTGTAAAAAAAACGAGCGATTACCCGTTTAGAATCGGGCATAACCGTAACATCTTTTCTTTTGATAGGTAATCTCATATCTATATATATTGTTTGGAGCTTTCTGCAATTTAAGTCCTTTTAAAAAGAGTTCCAACAAATATTTAATCAAATACGATGCTAGAGATTGATTTTGCATTTCATGAATAAATAATTATGTATACCTAATTAGCCTTGCTCCTGCTTAATTTAGTTGATGTGTTTTAAAAGATTTAAACTGTTGTTTTTCAATTTAATAATCTCTACTTTTGCAGTCCCACAAAAAAGTGGGGATTAAAAACAATATTGTAAGAAATGAATCAATACGAAACCACTATCATTCTTACCCCGTTGTTATCAGAAGAAGTTGCTAAAGAGGTGATTGCAAAATTCTCTAAGTTACTAACTGATAACGGAGCCGAAATTGTTATGGAAGACAATTGGGGTTTGAAAAAACTGGCGTACCTGATTGAGAAAAAATCAACAGCGTACTATCACTTGACCGAATACAAATGCTCAGGTGAGGTTATCGGCAAATTAGAAATCGAGTTAAAACGTGATGAGCGTGTAATGAGATTTTTAACAATCAGTTTAAACAAGCATGCAGTAGCGTACAATGACAAAAAACGTGGCGGTGCATTTAACAAGAAAAAAGACAAAGCGGAGGCAGCAAACTAATGGCACAAGACAAAATCCAGTATGTGACTGCTCCCAAGGTGGAGGACAACAGAAAAAAATATTGCCGTTTTAAAAAGAACGGAATCAAATACATTGATTACAAAGACGCTAACTTTTTGTTAAAGTTTATCAACGATCAAGGTAAAATTTTACCTCGCAGATTAACTGGTACTTCTTTGAAATATCAACGTAAAGTAGCTCAGGCAGTAAAAAGAGCTCGCCACATAGGTATATTGCCATTTGTAACTGATGGTTTAAAATAAGGGAGGCTAACATGGAAGTAATATTAAAACAGGATGTAAAAAAGCTAGGAGAGAAGGACGATATCGTTTCTGTAAAACCTGGGTTTGGCCGTAATTATTTAATTCCTCAAGGTCAAGCTATTTTAGCTACCGAGTCGGCAAGGAAAGTTTTGGCTGAGAACATTAAACAAGCTCAGTTTAAACAAGATAAAATTAAAAAAGACGCTGACGCTACAGCGGCAAAATTAGAAGGTGTTACACTTTCTATTGGTGCCAAAGCTGGTGAAAGCGGTAAAATATTTGGTGCAGTAAACACGATCCAAGTGGCTGATGCATTGAAGAAATTAGGTTTTGAGGTTGACAGAAGAAGAATTACTTTTGAAACTGATGTAAAGTTTGTTGGTGATTACATTGCTAACTTAAACTTGCACAAAGAAGTAAAAGTACAAGTTCCTTTTAGTGTTGTGGCCGAGTAAGCTAATTAAAACATTATTTAAAGATGCTTTCTGTTTATTCAGGAAGCATTTTTTATTTTAGCCCTATTATGCCTCAAAGAAAGAACTCCAAAAAATCTAATTTCAATTTCCCCACCATGCTTAGGTGGATTTCAAAAGCATTTCTTTATTTTATTGGGATCAGTATCTTTTGGGTGTTGTTGTACAAATTCATCAACCCACCGGTTACTTATTTAATGGTGCAACGGGCTTTCGAAAGAAAGGCCGCTGACAAAAGCTGGAAGATTGATAAAGAGTGGAAAGATTTTGACGAACTATCATTTAATTTAAGGAAAGCAGCCATCGCAGGTGAAGATGCTAACTTTTTAAATCATAATGGTTTTGATTTTGAAGCCATTCAAAAGGCTTTTCAGAAAAACCAAAAAGGCAAAAAACTAAGAGGCGGGAGCACCATTAGCCAACAAACAGCAAAGAACGTTTTTTTATGGCCCGGGCGTTCTTATATTAGAAAAGCTTTTGAAGCATATTTTACTTTTTTGATGGAGCTGTTTTGGAGCAAGAACAGAATCTTAGAGGTTTACTTGAACGTAATTGAAATGGGCGATGGCATTTACGGTGCAGAAAGAGCCAGCCAAACTTATTTTAAGAAACCCTCTACTAAATTATCAAAAAGCCAAGCAGCACTAATTGTTGCGGTTTTACCGAATCCTAGAAAATGGTCTCCGGCAAAACCAACAAAGTACATTTACCATAGGCAATCTTTAATTTTACGGAACATGAGAGATTTGGGGAAGATTGAGTTTTAGAGTTTACTCACTCATCTCAATATTTTGACTATAGAAGTATTTCAAGAATATGATTTTTAACCACAGAGCGCACAGAGTTCACAGAGTTGGGTGGGATTTACCTTTTTTGTCCGTAGAATTAAGCGAAGCGTTCTACGGATTACACAAATAAGAAAAGAGTCTCCAGACTCTTAATTTTTTCTTTAAAAAGCAAAAACACTCCTATGCCAACTATTAGCTATGGTAGTTTCCCATTTACTTTTATAATCCTGATAATTGCTGACCATGTTATTAAACACAGGAGTTGAGGGATTCACTGCTCCGGTTTCAATCAACTTTTCAAACTCGCTTCTGTCTACAGATTCTACTACATCGCCAACTTTGTAAGCGATGTTAAATCTGTCCAATAAATTAATCTGAAATTTTTTTTCCAGCTCTTGCATTAAATGTACAGATTTATCTATGGAACAACCGCTTGCACCGGCCTGCGTTTCGTCTACAATCAATACAATAAAACGATTGTATCTTATCTCAAAAGTGGCCTTAAGCGCTTGGTTATGGGCAGACCATGAAGTAGTAAAATCCTCAAGAATCGTATTGATTTCTGACAACTGCATTTGACTTAAAGGCTGATTTGATTGGTATATCCATACCCTTGATTCCGGATTTATCATCCCCAAAAATAATTATAAATTAAAAAGTGAATTGCAAATAATTGTCATATTTTTCATCTAAAAAGTTAATAAGTTGATAAATTGTTTGCACTACCTAGCTTTTTTAGAATAATTTTAATCATGGCATTTACCCTTAGCTCACAAATACTTGTTTTTGTCCTCTCATGTTTTGCGCCAATACATGATGATTTAGTTTTTATGGAAGCTAAAAACCAGGTTATCACTCAGTACAAACGCTATAATGCTGAGCTTGATCTAGGCATCAGAACTAGCAGTTTTGAAATATCGGAAAACGGCTTCATCAGGTACCGAAAAACAGATTTGGCAAATAAATCGGAATATTTTAGCGTTAAGTTAAACGAGTTTAAAGATGCAACTTATTTAGGGGACGAAAATGCTGGGTGGCTGTTGCTGACTTTTACAGAGGAAGCTGTGATTTACCAAACCTACAACGATAAAAAAGGCAATATAGATGAAATGCTTACAGAAATTAAAATACCATTGAAAAATATGGATGTAAATGAGATCAATAGCTTTTGTAAGGCTCTGAAAACACTTAGATTGTGCAATTTTAAATCCTAAAAAATTAATGTAACATTTTCTCAATTTGTCTGTATACAAACTGGTAACTTTAATCTATCGTTTAGGCTACATAAGCAAAACAATGTAGTTTTAAGATACCTATATTTGGGTATTTGTTTAAGGATTAGTTTTATTTACCTTAGCAATCTCAAAAAGTACTACAACATCAACGTTGAAACTTAAATGAAAATCAAAAAAGGATATAACTTGTTTTTTATGTTAGCGGTACTTATTGCCCATACTCTGGTACTAAGTTTATGGTTAACAGATGAAAAAGCTATTCAAAAGCAGGCCAATTTTAAAACTGAGGGCCAAACAGAAAGGTTGATCGATAGGCAAGTATTAAATGTTAGGTTTTCAAATGATTCTGCAAAAACCGTTCAGCCAATATTTAATATTACCATGGGTTCTTATCTAAAATAGCCCCTAATTATCACCTATATAACCAAACGCACTTAAACCAGTTATAGTCCGTTTACTTTGGCAGTAATTTCTGCGATATCCAAAACCCGAATTTCCGTTTCTTTTTCAAAATGTTTAACCCCGTCGTTGATCATGGTCATACAGAACGGGCAACCTGTGGCAACAATTTCTGCTTTAGCTTCTAAAATATCATCCATACGTTCAATATTTACCTCTTTTTTGCCTTTTTCTGGTTCTTTAAACATTTGTGCACCACCAGCTCCGCAACACAAGCCGTTTGATTTGCAACGTTTTAACTCCACTAAATCAGCATCTAAAACTTCTAAAGCACTACGCGGTGCTTCGTAAATTCCGTTTCCTCTGCCTAAATAACAAGGGTCATGAAAAGTGATCTTTTTACCTTTGAACTCCCCTCCCTCTGCTTTTAGTTTACCGTCGTTTATCAAATCTTGAATCAGCTGCGTATGGTGTATAACCTCATAATTTCCTCCCAAACCTGGATATTCGTTTTTTATGGTGTTGAAGCAATGCGGACAGGCAGTTACTATTTTTTTAATGTCGTAACCGTCTAAAACCTGGATATTTATCATTGCCTGCATCTGAAAAAGGAACTCGTTTCCTGCTCTTTTTGCTGGGTCTCCGGTACAGCTTTCTTCGGTGCCCAATACTGCAAACTTTATCCCCACATGAGTTAATATTTTAGCAAATGCCCGGGTTATGCGTTGCGCTCTTTCATCATAACTCCCCGCACAACCTACCCAAAATAATATCTCAGGTTTTTCTCCATTGGCGGCCATTTGTGTCATTGTTGGTATCATTATATTTTCTGTATTCATGATTAGTTGGTTAGTTTTTTAGGTGGTTAGTTTGTTAGGGGAACAGGTCATTGGTTGAATTGGTTCATTAGTCATTAGGATTTGCAGAATCGTTAGATTTAGTCTTGATTCTTGCATTTCATCTTTTGATTCTTATACTTTATACTCCGTACTCAATACTCACATCTCAATACGCTATACTCAAATCTCACTACTCACATCTCTCCTTCCGCCCAGTTTAACCTATCTGCAGGTGAATATTTCCACGGTGCTCCGTTATTTTCTATGTTAGAGAACATGGCGTTTAAACTACCTGCAACATTAGATTCCTCCATCACTGCATATTGTCGTAAATCCATAATAATAGAAAGTGGATCTATTGCTACCGGACAAGCTTCTACACAAGCATTACAGCTGGTACAGGCCCAAATTTCTTCGCGAGTAATGTAAGTGTCTAATAAAGACTTGCCATCGTTAAAATCGTTTCCTTGTTTAGCCAGGCCATTACCGTACTCTTCCAACCGGTCACGAGTGTCCATCATGATTTTGCGTGGCGAAAGTAGCTTTCCCGTAATATTAGCCGGACAAACAGATGTGCAACGGCCACATTCGGTACAGGTATATGCACCCATTAATTGCACCCAATTTAAATCCTTAACATCCTTTGCTCCAAATTTTGAGTTTTCATCTGCTGCAGGTGGTGTAAAAGACGGATCAAGCATGGCCTTAACCTCGTTGGTTACAGATTGCATGTTTGCAAACTGTCCTTTAGGGTTTAGGTTGCTATACCAAGTGTTAGGGAATGCTAATATAATATGGAAGTGTTTAGAGAAAGGCAGGTAATTAAGAAAAGCCAAAATACCTAAAATATGGAACCACCAGCAAGCCCGTTCAATGATTACCAACGTACCAGCATCCGTTGGTAAAACATTTAGTAAAAACTGAGAAATAGGGAAACTTCCTGCCATGGTATAATGTCCGTAACCTAAGAGTTGTAGTTTATAATCGGCGGCATTCATTGTCAAAAATGCTGACATTAAAAGCACTTCGATAATTAGGATATAGATTGCATCGGATTTTGGCCAGCTCGTCATTTCCACACCCGAGAATCTTTTTAGCCTGATGACTAAACGACGAGCAAGAAACACGAGAACTCCAACAAGTACCAAGAGTGCCAAAATTTCAAACGAAGCGATTAGAAAATTGTAGAAGCCTCCTAAAAACGAAAAGACACGGTGAGTTCCAAAAATCCCGTCGATGATGATTTCTAATACTTCTAGATTGATAATGACAAAGCCTACGTACACGAAAATATGCATGATACCTGCCACTGGACGCACAACCATCTTACTTTGCCCGAGTGCAACCTTTGCCATTACGGCCCAACGTTTTGCAGGCTGGTCGCTCCTGTCGATATGTTTACCTAGGTTAATGTTTCTGATGATTTTTCTGACCTGAATGGTAAATAAAACCAGGGCCAATACAAAGGCGAACGTAAAAACTATTTGTGAGATCATCTAATAAACGTTTATAAGGCTAAGATAAAGAATAGCTTTACAAAAATTACTATGCTTGCATATTATTTTTTTATTCAGATTGGTTTAAATTATGGATTTTTTAACGCTGGCAATCAGCCATAATAATTAATTGACGTTTAGATAATTACATAATTCTCGGGGTAATTGTCAGATTATTTTAAAAAAACATTTGGTTTTAAGCAAAAAGAACCTACATTTGCAATCCCTAACAGAAAGCAATTTTATTAGGGAACGGCGGGTGCCTTAGCTCAGTCGGTAGAGCAAAGGACTGAAAATCCTTGTGTCGCTGGTTCGATCCCAGCAGGCACCACACCCAAAACAGAAAGCTTCACAGAAATGTGAGGCTTTTTTTATGCGTTTAAATGTGGTTTAAAGCGATATTTAACCAATAAAAGTAGGTTTCCAAATCATAATCTCCATGAAGATTTTCAGGCCAGAAAGCAATCCACAACGGCATTGTTCCAAACTCTGATCCAAAAATTTGAAATCTCAATAATTTCCACTTACATTGAAAATCGATTAATAAATTAATTGAAAATCGATTTTTTTTATGCGAAAATTCAGTGCAGATTTAATTTACACCTTAGAGGGCGAAGCTATTCCACATGGCATCGTAATAACAGATGATTATGGAAAAATATTAAATGTTATTGATGAAAAATTTGCTTTTGATCCAAATATCGAACGACACAAAGGCGTAATTGTTCCTGGTTTCATTAATACTCATTGCCATTTAGAACTTTCACACTTAAAGGGTAAAATCAAAGAAAAAACAGGACTAATCAGTTTTATCAAAGAGGTTGTTTTCACTCGCAATGCTAACGATGTAACGGTTTTAGAGGCAATGCAGCAGCAAGATGAAGCCATGTGGGAGAACGGCATTGTAGCAGTTGGAGACATTTCTAACCTCACTATTTCGGCAAACATCAAAGCAAAAAGCAAAATCCGTTACCATACTTTTATAGAAATGTTGGGTTTTGACGGCAATAAGGCGACAGAAATTTTGCAGGAGGCCATCACAAAAAAACAAGCATTTGAAACCCCAAACTCCATTACCATCCACGCCCCCTACTCAGTTTCCAAACAGCTGGTAAGGCAATTGAAGCTCTATAGCAAGGGAATAGACAATAAAATAAGTTGGCATAGCCAAGAGTGTGATGAGGAAGATGAACTTTATAAAACCAGATCGGGGCCGTTTCTGCAGTTTTATGAAGACTTAAATATAAACACCGAGACATTTACATCACAGGTCAAAAGTTCATTGCAGGCATTTTTGCCTTTTATGCCAAAAAAACAAAATATTTTGTTGGTTCACAATACTTATACCTGCTATAAAGACGTTTTTTTTGCTCAACGACAGCAAAGAGATGTTTATTGGTGCTTTTGCCCAAACGCAAATCTTTATATTGAAGACAAACTGCCCACTTTCGATTTTTTTAAACATTCTGAGTTTCCATTTACCATTGGTACGGATAGTTTAGCGTCAAACCATTCGCTATCAATCTTAGACGAGATGAAAGTTTTGCAAAAAAACATTCCGAATTTAGCGCTGAACGAGCTTTTAAAATGGGCTTGCATCAATGGTGCAAAATTTTTAGGCTTTGATCATGATCTGGGAAGCATTGCTATCGGAAAAAAACCTGGGTTAAATTTATTGACCGATCTAGAAAACGGCCTCATCGGCGAAAGCACAAAAGTTAAAAAACTGATATGAATCGAATTTGCGAACTCTTCAAAATTAAGTACCCAATTATTCAGGCTGGGATGGTTTGGTGTAGCGGATGGGAACTCACAAGTAGCGTTTCAAATGCGGGCGGTTTAGGCACTATCGGTGCGGGCTCTATGTATCCCGAGGTTTTAAGACAGCACATTCAAAAAACCAAAGTAGTCACGGATAAGCCTTTTGCGGTTAACTTACCGTTGATGTATCCCGATATTGAATCACACATCCAGATTATTATAGAAGAAAAAGTGCCCATCGTTTTTACCTCCGCAGGCAGTCCAATGCTTTGGACGGATAAGCTAAAAAATGCTGGAATTATTGTGGTTCATGTAATTGCCAATACCAAGTTTGCGCTAAAAGCAGTAGAAGCTGGTGTGGATGCCATTGTTGCGGAAGGTTTTGAAGCTGGAGGACATAACGGAAAAGAAGAAACCACTACGCTTTGTTTAATTCCCAAAATTGTAGAGTCGGTACAAATACCGGTAATTGCGGCAGGCGGAATTTCATCGGGAAAAACCATGTTGGCAGCTTTTGCTTTAGGTGCAGAAGCAGTACAGGTAGGGAGT
>DASSWV010000001.1:0-3644 GCA_035704545.1 Pelobium sp. | reverse complement strand
TTTCTTCTTGTTACACTCCTGAAAATTAAAAATGCTATTAAAACAAGAAGTGCGGGAACTAAACTCGTAGAAAAGTTTCTTAAAAATACGCCTTCTATAGCTCCATAAACCGAGAGCCCAACCAATGCAGTGGCTACTACCAGATAAAATATTTTAGATATTACAGAAAGCCTAAACTCCTGTGGTAGTTTTAATTTAATCATTATGTGTACGCTTTTCAAATATAATTTTTTGAATGCAAATAATACCTAAAATTGTTTTAAGTGAAAAAATAAAGAGATGGCTTCCAAACTCATAAATTATATGCAGCAACAGTAACCAAGGCTACATTTTTTATTATAAAATTTCAGATAATTCAGTACGATAAGTATTTATCATTATATTTGCCTCACAAAATCATAAATGATGAAGAATATTGGTACCCTTATCCTAATTATTGGAGTTTTAATAGTAATAGGTTCTGTAGTTTTAACTGATGCTCACTCTTTCAACCCTGCAGATGCTGCTAGTGGAACAAAAGCTGCCGCTGCTATATTTTTTGGTGGATTAGCAATTGGCGGTGTAGGCATTGTGATGCTTGCCAACTCTTTGCCAAATTACAGAGAAAGATCTAAGCGCTAATAATCATTTAAAAGCTAAAATTTACGTTTGCTTAATTGATACATAAACCTGTATCTAATTGCAAACTTATTATAGATCCCAATTATGTTGGGATTTTTTTATGCATCAAAAATCGTAATCTAAAAAAAGAGCTACCGGTTTAATATGTGCATAATTATTTTTAGGATAAACAAAATCGAGCTCTCGTTTTGTGTTTTGTTTTAAAATAGCCGAAACATTTATAATGGGTAAGTGTGTTGGTGCCCCATCGCTTATTAAATCCTGACCATGGAAACCATACGCCACAATTTTTGTAAAACACATCAATTCTTCATCGCCAATCGCCAGCACCAGTTGAACATTTTCTTGCTTTCCTAATGCAATAGCGTTTGTGATTTCCTCAGCAGTGTAATGCAAACCAGAACATTCGTAAGTGACATGCTCAATGCCGCAAATATTCAATAAGGAAACTACCCTAGCATACAAGCCAGACTGTTTAATCGCATTATCAGCAAACACAATCAGCACCTTGTCTCCTAAAAACAAACATTCTTCGCAAAGATTCTCCAAAACACTCCTGCCTTTTAAAATCTTGGTTTCGTGGTGTTGTATTTTGCTTTCCATAAATATAATAACCACATAACTTATAAAAATGTTTTTTATAAGATACGTAAATTTTATAGATACGTACTGTTAAATCTGATTACTAAAAATAATTCAGCACAGATACCAATGCTTTGCCTTGATATTTAAAAAAAATTAACCCAAATGGGTTGAAAATTTTAACTTAGGCAATCAAATTTCAAAAAAGTGAACTCAAATAAAAACGTCGTTCTTCTAATAATCGTTGCCTCATTAGGCTATTTTGTTGATATATATGATTTGGTTTTGTTCTCCGTAATCCGAGTACAAAGCCTTAAAAGCATTGGTGTCCCCGATTCGGAATTGTTAAGCGTAGGCGTAACGTTAATGAATGCGCAAATGATAGGCATGCTGATTGGCGGTATCATTTGGGGTGTTTTGGGTGACAAATTGGGTCGCTTAAAAGTCTTGTTCGGTTCAATTTTGATGTACTCTCTCGCTAATATCGCAAACGGATTTGTAACAGACATAAGCACTTACGCCGTGGTAAGGTTTATTGCTGGCGTAGGTTTAGCTGGCGAATTAGGCGCAGGCATTACACTGGTTGCAGAAGCAATGAGCAAAAAAAACAGAGGCTATGGAACTATGATTGTAGCGGCCGTTGGGTTGATGGGTGCAGTGGTTGCAGGCTTAGTTGGAGATAAAGTCAATTGGCAAACTGCTTATTATATTGGTGGCGGGATGGGGCTAGTATTATTAGTCTTACGTTTAGGCGTGATGGAGTCCAGCTTGTACAAAAAAATTGAGCATAAAAATGTCTCGAAAGGCAACATATTGATGCTTTTCAACAATTGGAGCCGGTTTAAAAAATACATCAACTGTACGCTTATTGCTTTACCAACATGGTTTGTAGTGGGCATACTCGTTACATTTGCGCCAGAATTTGGAGTTGCAATGGGTGCTACAGAAAAGCTATCCGCTGGGGAAGGAATTCTTTTTACCTATATCGGAATTTCTGTTGGAGATATCATTACTGGTGTATTAAGTCAGGTTTTTAAAACCCGAAAAAAGATAGTCATCCTCTTTTTATTTGCAACCCTAGGCAGTATTTTACTTTTTTTATTTTCCAGAGGAATTGATGTGAAAACATACCGAATGCTATGTGTTCTTTTGGGTATTTCTACAGGTTTTTGGGTAATTTTTGTTACTATTGCAGCAGAGCAGTTTGGAACAAATTTACGCTCTACCGTAACTACCACGGTTCCTAATTTCATTAGAGGTTCTTTGGTGTTAATAACGCTGAGTTTCGAGTGGCTTAAAACTCCGTTCGGCATTATCAACTCGGCATTAATTGTAGGCATTACTACACTCATCATCGCTTTTTTAGCGGTTTACAATCTTGAGGAAACCTATGGCAAGGATTTGAATTACATAGAGGAATAATAAAAAAGAATGAAATATTTCAGGCATCACCAGCTTGTATTAAAATTTGTTTACAACCATTTAAGTAGAAGCCAGTTTTTAATTCTATCAGGAATATTGGTTGGCTTGTCTGCTGGTTTTGCTGCAGTTTTATTAAAAATAGTGGTGCATAATATCCACCTGCTTATTGACCATCAGCTCGACGTTTTCCAATACCCATTTTTAAACCTCTTTTTACCCTTAATTGGGATTTTACTGACTGTTTGGGTAGTAAACACCTTCTTACACGGACGAGACGGAAAAGGCGTTTCTAAAATACTGACTGATATTTCTCAGCGTTCTGGCGTAGCCGCCCGCTCAAAAATGTACTCGCAAATGATTGCCAGCGGACTTACCGTTGGTTTTGGTGGTTCGGCAGGGTTAGAAGGGCCAATTGCTGTCACTGGTGCCGCCATCGGTTCTAACTTTGCCCGTACCTATCGGCTCAGCTATCGCGAGAGAATCCTATTATTGGCCTGTGGAGCGGCAGCCGGCATTGCTGCTGTTTTTGATGCGCCAATAACCGGTGTAATGTTTGCCATTGAGGTTATTCTTGTGGGTGTTGTTTTCTCTGATTTTATTCCACTTATCGTCGCGGCTGTTTGTGGAGCGTTAATCTCAAAAATAATTTTGGATGAAGATATTCTTATACATTTCAATAGCTTACAAGAATTCAATCATGTAAATGTACCTTACTATATTGTTTTAGGCATCTTTTGCGGACTGGTTTCCGTTTATTATGCCAAGTGCACCAATATGGTAGAGCACTTTTTTACGCATCAACTTAAATGGGACAACTATTCTAAAGCAGTTTTAGGCGGGCTGATTATCGCCATATTATGTTTTGCCTTCCCTCCTCTTTTTGGCGAAGGTTACGGAAGTGTGAAATCTTTAGCTTCTGGCAACCCACAAGAAATTTTAAAAGGAAGCTTTTTCAATATACAAGGCTACGGCGATTGGCCTTTGATCATTTTTGTGGGATTGATTTTTTTGACAAAGGT
>DASSWV010000570.1:0-4045 GCA_035704545.1 Pelobium sp. | reverse complement strand
TAGAAATAATCCCTGATTTGAAAAGATTGGGGATTTTTTTTGGTGGGATTTGTTTCAGACTTGAGAGATTTGAACTTTTCAAAAGTCTTTACATCTTATCTAAAACATAGGATATTGTCTGTTATCCCAGAAATAAAGCAGAACAATCCGATTTTCCTCTACTTGATAGAATAACGAGGTTTGTCTCGAAATTAATGCTTTCCGTACTTTTATGTTAATTTCAGACGATTAATAAAGATAAGGATGTTTAGAAATTAATTTTAAGATGTTCTGGGTATCGTTAAAAAACTTAGTCGTTTCTCGTTCTCCCCAAGCCATGTCAATGTATTTTAAAATCGAATCAAACGTAACTTGAGCCTGCTTATTCCAAAATATTGGCAAACTCATAAGTACTTCTGGTACTTTTTCATCACCTCTTCATGAGGGGTTAATAGACCTTCGTTAGCTTCCTGTTGCCCCTTTTTGATTGCCTCTTTTACACTTTCGGGTAGTTCATCCCAAAAATCTGTTTCTCGAACCGCAAAAAAATCCTTAACTTGTTGCAACAAGGATGAGTCGTCCGTCTCTAAAATCCTTTTTGCCAGTGCAATTTTGTCTTCTAAAATGCCCATACTCAAACTTACAGATTTTCCACCTATTTTACCATAGATAAATTTATACTACTGTACCTTATCTTTGCCTCAAAATTTCAACAACCCAATGGATTTATTCAGCACAAACAGCAACCCAAATTTATTACCAGCAGACGGCGAAGTAAATTACTACGGGCAAATCATGTCGGTACAAAAAGCGCAGGAATGTCTTCAATACCTATTATCAGAAATTGCTTGGAAAAACGATGAAGCCATTATTTACGGTAAACACATCATCACTAAAAGAAAAGTGGCTTGGTACGCCGACAGCAATTTCTCTTATACTTATTCAAAAATTTCGCGAGAAGCATTGCCTTGGACAGCCGAACTTTTAGCATTAAAGAAACTGTCAGAAGACATTACTGGCAAACAATTCAACTCCTGTTTGTTGAATTTATACCATAACGGCGACGAAGGAATGGCTTGGCATAGTGATGATGAAAAAAGCTTAGGAAAAGATACTGCAATCGCATCATTAAGTTTTGGAGCAGAACGAAAATTTTCCTTTAAACATAAAAGAACAAAGGAAAAGGTGGAGCTGGTTTTACAAAACAGCAGTCTTTTGTTAATGCATGGTGCCACACAAACAAATTGGTTGCACCGTTTACCGCCGACAAAAAAAAACCCTTTACCAAGAGTTAATTTAACTTTTAGAACAATTATATTATAATTGTAGTAACGTTTGGCTAAAAAACATTTCAACAACAAATGCTTGCTCAATTATCAAACCCATATAAAATGAAACCTAACATCATCAACGTATTTTTAATTGGATTAACCATACTGATTCTTAACGCTTGCAGTAGCGGGAAAAAATCGCTTCAAAGCGGGGATTACGACCGGGCAGTTTATACGGCCATCAATCGCTTAAAAAGTAAGCCTAATAAAAGAAAAGCGATTGAAACACTTAAAGCAGGATATAACTATGCTTTAGATAGGCATCTTGACCGGATAACTGATGTTAAACTTAGCGATGACATTTTTAAATGGGAGCAAATTGTGGCAGAATATGAAGCAATCAATCGTTTGGCTTATGCAATTGGCGATTGTCCAGCCTGCCTCGCTGTAATTCCGGATGCGCCTAAGTACATTGCCGAACTAAGCGATGCCAAATATTTTGCAGCTGAGGCTAGGTACAAAGCAGGTGTGAAATTATTGGAGCAGAAAAACAGAGCCAGTGCCAGAGATGCCTATTATAATTTTGAAAAAGCAGAACAGTTTTACCCAGATTTTAAGGATGCCAAAACAATGATGGATAATGCTTATTGGGAAGCGGTAATTAGGGTAAAAGTTGAAACGGTACAAGTAAATTCACGCTTATACAAATTAAGCAACGAGTATTTTCAGGATAAAATAGATGAATATTTAAAAGACTACGAACGCAAAAGCTTTGTTCGCTTTTATAGCCCGAAAGAAGCCATGATGGCTAAAGTAAAATTCGACCAGGTTCTACAGTTAGATTTTGATGACTTTTTAGTAGGTCAAACCTATATTAAAGAGCGTATCGAAGACATTAAAAAAGAAAACGTTAAAATTGGAGAAACCAGAGATTCTGTACCAAAAGCAGTGTATGGTACGGTACAGGGCAAACTAACTACTTTTGAAAAAACGATTACTTCTAGCGGATTATTAGATTTTAAAATCATCGATTTAGCCACCAACAAAATCATCAACCGTGAGAAAATCCCCGGCACTTATATCTGGGTAGACACTTGGGGAACTTACCGTGGAGATGAAAGAGCACTTACCGACAATGACAAGGCTTTATTAAATAGGAAAGAAAGCCGTCCGCCTGCACCACAGGATTTGTTTTTGGCTTTTACTAAACCCATTTACGAACAGCTTACGCAAAGAGTTAGTGCTTTTTATAGAAGGTATAATTAGGAATAAGTTAAAGGTAGAAAGTAAAAGACCTGTGTTTAGAACAGCAATATTGCAATTGGCATTTCCACTCCTAGCTTGCCTGCCCTCATGCCGGGCAAAGGGCAGTTCCTTTTTTACAGAAAAAAGGAACCAAAAACTGTCGCCTGCGCAATTTGCCAGGGAAGTTAGTGCTTTTACTTCTTTCACCTGTACCGCAAATTCCAAGGGCGAATTAGAGGTACAGTTAGGTTAGTGCTTTAACTGATTGTAATGGGTAGAATGTTTGTTGTTAAAATAATGTAATTCTATTTATCGATCCTTATTATCCTGCTCAAATTTAAATTGCTTTCCTATTTTTGCGCAATGTCGGCACAACTATACCATCCTTTTAAAAAAATGTCTTTTGATAATTCGCATTGCTTTTTAAGTGGCGAAATTTTGAAAGACCAAGTTCCTTTACCCGTATTTGCGGATTGGCTTAGCGAGGGTTATCAGTTAAAAGATATGCCGTTCAAGATGTTGGATGAAAGTATGTTGAGTTATGCTGATCTGGTTTTGCCTTGTAGTGATATCGTTCGTGAAAAGTTAAGTGATTTAGAACGCACCATTCAAGAAGCATTTGAAAAAGGTTACGAGGCGGTAAAAAATTTAGATGAAGATTTACTTTTTTTATGGGTAGCAAAAACTGTTTATGGCGTAATTTTCAAGGAAATACAAGTCGCCATTAAACAACAGAACACTTATGCAGAAGGCTTCAACATGTCGCAAGGTTTAATTCATAAGTTCGGGATGTTGCACAGCATGCTCCAAAAAATCAATCAACCCGTAGTTTTCGAAGGTTTTAAACCTTACAGCTTATTTGTTTGCCCAGTTATTAACGAAGAAAATGAATTCGCTTACCGCGATGAAATCAACACACTTAGTTTTTCTCTGCGGATGAAAAATTTCGGAATTTTAATCTGTCTGCAAGATAACGGAGCCAACAAAAAATACCACGAAGAACTTTGGAACAAAATAGCCGGTAAAACTTTACACCCGATTCAATTTGAGGAGCTTTGTGCTAAACTTTTTTACTCGGCTTATTTGTTTAATCGTTTGCCAGAATACCATATCATCCCAACTAATGATCAAATTTTTATTGAAGCAATGCCTTTACAGGGGATGAACGCCAAACCAATTTTTGATGATTGGCAATTTAAAATTTACGGGCAAGTGCTAGAGAATTTTTGGAAACGTTGGGGATTTTTATTGTTGGAAATTATTAAAAACCCAGAAAAACCTGTAAGTTATTTATTGGATGATGATGGTGCTTTTAGAAATGCGGATAGTATTGATTTGGCTTTGAGTTGATTACGTTACCATCTTTCTCCAATCCGTGTCATTTCGATGAGGTACGAAGAGAAATCTGTTGGTTTCTTTGTAGAACCAAGGTAGTGCTAAAGAACTTGGGATCTCTCCTATCGTCGAGATGACGGCGGGGGACATTGGTCTATTTCAATTTCTCATTCTCTTTATGCCTTGTTGCGTCCCGTATAGATTTTTTATCCATG
>DASSWV010000533.1:0-2271 GCA_035704545.1 Pelobium sp. | reverse complement strand
GGAAACCTTGAAACAGATTTTGTTGTTGCCGCCGGCGATTATCATTTTATAGAGCAAAACCTCATCGAAAAAAAGTATCGCAATTATGATGAAAAATATTGGGAAAGCCGAACCATGTCTCCCTCCTCTTTGTTGTATTATGTAGGTTTAGATAAAAAAGTTGAAGGTATCCAACACCACAATTTATTTTTTGATGAGGATTTAGATCAACATGCTAAAGAAATTTACACCACGCCACAATGGCCAACCAAACCTTTGTTTTACGTTTGTTGTGCCAGCAAAACTGATTTGGGTTCAGCACCAGAAGGCAAAGAAAACCTGTTTTTCTTAATTCCGCTAGCCCCAGGTTTGGAGGATACAGACGCACAGCGAGAAAAATATTATAACCTGATGATGGATAGGTTTGAAAAAATAACCGGTCAAAAAATCCGCGGACATGAACTGGTAAAAAGAAGCTATGCGATGGACAATTTTACCGCCGACTATCACTCGTACAAAGGAAATGCTTATGGGTTAGCAAATACCTTGGCACAAACAGCCTTTTTTAAACCCGCCATGCGAACCAAAAAAATTAAAAATCTATTATTTACAGGTCAGCTTACCGTTCCCGGACCGGGTGTTCCGCCAGCCATAATTTCTGGACAAGTAGTTGCGAAAGAAACAAGCCTTTTACTACGCAAAATTTAAAAGCAAAACCAATTTATAGATGAGTAATTTATTCGATAGAAACGATGCCCCTTCTAAGAAAAAGATTTTTTACCCCGTTCAAAAACCGTTAAGAAACTACTTAATTAAGTTTGACAGGGAGATAGAACTGCCCATCCAATATTCGGACATGTTACGGTTCAACTTATCCACACCTTTGTTAGATAAAAATGATAAAGACACTTTGTGGAAAACCGTTTATTATGATGAAAGCGAGATGAAAGAGCTTTATGCGGGTTTAAAATACATTTACGCATTAATGCATGCATCGGGCCGGTTGACGGTAATGGATCATCTTTCTGTTTCAAGAATAGATTACTGTTCATTCGGGAATTCTAAGCCGTTCAGAGTGCGCATTATCAATCGTTTAAACGATAACTATGACCATTTTTATGTTAAAAGAGCAGATGCTTCTAGGATTTATGGCTTAGAGTTGGAGCATATTTTATCACCAAATAGAATAAGTTATATCACAAGCAATGAAACACTTATTGAAGAACATATTCCAGGTTTACCGGGCGATGTTTTTGTGGATGAATACATAAACGAGGTAAAGTTTAACCAAACGCGTATCAGTAAAGAATTTGTAAAGTTCAACGAGCGTTGTTTTGTGAGATTGTTAGGAGATATGCGCTCGTATAACTTTGTGGTTGATATTACACCAGATATAGAAGGAAATCAATATCGGATTAGGGCTATAGATTTTGATCAGCAGTCTTACGAAGGAAGGCTAAAATTATACCTCCCACAGTATTTTAAGGAAAACAACAATCTGGTTTTTTTGGGAATGGATTCCATCAATGAACAGTCTATGAAGCAGTACCAACAGGAGGAACGAAGCATTATCAGCCATCGTGTGAAATTAGGGAGATACCGGTTAAGAGAACTATTTGACGCTTCTTTAAATGATGAAATTGCTCCATTGGAAAAAACGCTTGCGTTAGGTTTGGAGCTAGCGGAATATCATCAAGACAAAAAATTTACCCGAATTAAACACATGGGCAGATTGGTTAAGGCGCATTTATATGCCTGTTTGGTAAATAAAGTTCATGATTAAAAATTACGTAAAAAAAACAATCCCTAAACATTGGATTCATCGCTGCTCCACATTCATAAACAGGAACAAACCTGTTAAGCAGGATTTTACCGAAATTTATCAGAAAATTTTACAAAAAAACTAAGCAGTTTAAGTACGTGATCATTACAGAACATGTGGCTGTAAATCCAAAGGTTTTAAACGGAGATAAAAGTTTGGGCGGTTATATCCGATTGCAAAACGCTAAAGCATCGAGTGTTTTTTTGGATAAAGCTCCTTTTAGTTTGGAGTGCGAAACCATTTATCTTATCCAAAGGATGATGAGGGTTTTGATGGAAAAATTGTTCCTGCTTCAAGGGGGACTAGTTTGCTGATGAATGAATAAATAGCGCAGTCCCTCTCTGCTGGGAAAAAACCCGCTTCTACTTTGTAAACTCCATGTTTAGTTTCGCACTCGCCGCAGTTTTGGTTATTCCATTTTCTAGATATTGAGGATTTCCAGTTTCGTCACTCCAAACCATCTTGTTACT
>DASSWV010000500.1:0-2010 GCA_035704545.1 Pelobium sp. | reverse complement strand
ATGAAGCGAATGTAAAGAAAATGTTAAGAGAAATGAAGCAATTGTTGTTTTACTATGTTAACAGTTCTTCAACAATTGAACTGTTGAAAACTCGAAAATATTGTTAATAACCCGTAAAAAAATCCGAGGCTCTCGCTTCGGATTTACGGTGTGCTAAGCTATAGTTAGATTTAACCTTTGAACTCGCCCATATCCAAATATTTATCCATTCTTTTTTTAACCAAATCTGATGGGGATAACATTTTTAATGCTTTATATGACTTTTCAATTGCGCCTGAAACTGTTGTAAAAGTTTTCTCACGATCGCTATGGGCACCGCCTAATGGCTCTTTTATAATTTCGTCTATAAGCTTTAGTTCTTTCATATCAATTGCCGTCAGTTTCAAGGCTTCAGCGGCTTGTTCCTTAAATTCCCAACTGCGCCACAAAATTGAAGAACAGCTTTCGGGGGAAATTACAGAATACCAAGTGTTTTCAAGCATTAGCACTTTATCGCCCACGCCTATTCCCAAAGCGCCGCCACTGGCTCCTTCTCCAATAATAACAACAATAATGGGTACTTTAAGCCGTGTCATTTCCAGAATATTTCTTGCAATAGCCTCGCCCTGTCCCCGTTCTTCTGCTTCCAAACCTGGGAATGCTCCCGGAGTATCAACAAAACAGACTACCGGCACGTTGAACTTTTCGGCAGATTTCATCAATCGCAATGCTTTTCTGTACCCTTCGGGGTTTGCCATTCCGAAATTTCTGAATTGGCGGGTTTTGGTGTTGTATCCTTTTTGTTGGCCAACAAACATATAGCTTTGATCGCCAATTTTCCCAAGGCCGCCCACCATTGCTTTATCATCCTTAAAGCCTCTATCGCCGTGAAGTTCCAAAAAAGAATCCCCACAAATGGCTTTAATGTAATCCATTGTATAGGGACGGTCTGGATGGCGCGACAGCTGCACGCGTTGCCAAGGAGTTAGGTTTTTATAAATATTCTTTTTGGTATCGTTTAGTTTTTTTTCAATCTGTTTGCAAGTATTGGAAACATCAACATTACTTTCAGTGCCAATCAGGCAGGCCTTTTCGTATTGTTCCTGCAATTCTTTAATAGGGAGTTCAAAATCAAGATATTCCATAATTTTTTCCTTCGTTTTATAAAGGTTGGTGTACAAAGATAAAATTTTGTTTTTAGGTGTTAGACAATCTTCTTCGTTTTCTTTCCTGCGTAATTTTAATGATTCCATTGGCCACAACGGTAAGCAAAATGATAACGGCGCCGTAATAAAATTGCGGGCTCATGTTTTCAGAATCGCCCAAAACAATGAGCGCCAAAATAATACCGTACACCGGTTCCATATTAATGGTGAGCATAACGGTATATGGGCTTATCCATTTCATTACATGTATTGAGGCTATAAATGCGTACGCCGTGCAGGCCGAAGCGAGTATTATTAAATAAATCCAGTCGTGGGCGGAAACTGTAAAAAATGCCGTGGTGAATTTACCCGAAAAAGCCAAATAGATTGAAATGCCCAAAACGCCAAACATCAATTCGTAAAATGAAATTGCAGCGGCTTTATGCTTTAGCACAAATTTTCCATTGATTACGGAGAATAGCGCACTCAAAAACGCTGAAATGAGTGCCAAAACAATTCCTAAAGTGTAAGACGATTCTACGTCAAAAATGATGTAAAGTCCCACTACTACAATGAGACCGAAGAAAACCTCATACATAATTATTTTTCTTCCGTAGAAAAGTGGTTCCAAAAAGGAGGCGAAAAAGGCCCCGGTGGAAAGCACCGCAAGCGTCACTGAAACATTAGATGCTTTGATCGCGCCAAAAAACGTGAGCCAATGCAATGCTATAATAATTCCCGCCATGGCAAAACCGCCCAAAGTTCTCCATGAAAATTTCAGCTTTTCCCTTCTGAATTTTAGAAATAAAAAAATAATTCCAGAGGCCAAAAGCATTCGGTACCAAACCAAGGGAGTTGCTTCCAAAGAAATCAATGCGCCCAACAC
>DASSWV010000339.1:0-14116 GCA_035704545.1 Pelobium sp. | reverse complement strand
TTCTGTAACTTTTTTGCTCGATACCCTGGCCTGCTGGCGATATGACGCCAGACATTAAGTCTTCTGTTTGCAAAATATAATCCGTAGCTTCTGATGAGCTTCCCTCTGCAGTTACGGCTAATACATATCTTCCTTTTTCTGGTGTCACATTGTCTTTTTTACAAGAGGAAAGACCAAAGATTAAACTTGTTGTTAAAATTCCTGATAATAGGAGATTTACTTTTTTCATGATTATTTGTTTTGATTGTTAATTAGTGGATAAAATATCTTAGTTTAAGAAAAAAAGACCTACCGGGCTTTTGCATCAAAAAGTTATCGTAAAGCTGTTGGTCGGTAAGGTTTCTGCATTCTGCGGAAATGTTATATTTTCCTTTTTTTATGGAATAGCCTGCTTCAATATCATGCGAAAGCTGTTGCGGAATCTCATTTTTACTAGAACTAGAACCCAAGCTTGGCCATTTTAAGTAATAGGCATGTACGTAGTTTAAATGATAGTTAAGACGGAGACTTCCATTAGTAGGCTTTAGCTTTAAAAATCTTACACCAACATTTGCGTTTCCGTATAAGTATGGAATATTTGGAATTTGGTCTTTGTAAACGATACTTACTACATTACTGTTCGCACTTTCGTATTTTGTAGTATTTATAAGGTATTGATAGGTTACATTAAAGCCAGCTGATAACCAATTGGCGTAATTATATTTTACCTGCGCATCAAAACCGGTGTTGTTTACCCCTCTAACGTTTACAGACTGAGTGCGGTTATCAAGCAGATCAACTCTTATAAAGTCCGAGGCGTCTCTATATAAGAAATTAGCTTCCATATTTAAATGGTGTTTTTGATTTAAACTCTTATTGTAGGCGAAACCTAAGTTTATGTTATGGCTACTTTCAGGCTTTAAGGTTTTGTTAGCAATCTGGTTAATTCCGTCACCGAACATTTCTGTCCCTTCAGGTAAACGGTACGTTTTCTCGTAGGAAGTTTTTAGCTGTAGATTTTTAGAGACGAAATAAGTGCTTGCCATACCATAACCGTTGGCCGATAAATTATTGTTTACAGATTCCCAATGCGGATTTACATAAATATCCACTCTTTGCGCCGACTCTCCTTGTTGAAAATACTGCTTAGCGAATACAGAAACAGAAAGTCTGTCTTCATAATCGTATTTATAACCAAAACCTAAGTTGTGTTTTCGTAAAATCTGAGGTTGCTTGTATGCTTCTTCATTAGGCTTTAAAACATCGCTCCCCGTTCTGTCAAAATTTGAAAAAACATAGTTTAACCCGATAGAATGATTGGGAGAAATGGTGTAACTGATATTGGAATTTGCTATAGCCGAATTGTTTTGGAATTTATATAAACTCCGGCTATTTTCTCCCCCAGCTACCGGCTGGCCAGAACTATTTACGCTGTTATCTTTATACTCACCAAGCCAATTGTACTCTCTATTTAAAGTGTCAATGTTTTGGGTGCTGCCAAAATTATAGGAACCATACAGTTTGACGGATAAACCTTTGGTAAACAAATCATTCTTTTGATATTTTACCGTAGGCATAACGGTTGAACTTTTTTGATTCCAACCTCCAAAAACTAAGGACATTTGTGCTCCGGTTTGAATTTCTCGATGATTTTGTGCTAGTACAACACCAAACATTAGCTTGTCGGCATACTTCTTATTTACAACACCTACTTCTGTTTGAATAGATTCAGAGTTATAGCCGTCATGAAACCTTCTTACTCTTTGCGGAGCACTTATGATTTTTGAATCTAAATCTTTAACGCCCGTAGTTACCCAGTAACTATTATCACTTTGGTTGGCAAAAATGTTCGCATTAAAAGATAAACCTGTTTTTTTATTGGTGTAACCGGTGCTTACGGCTGTTCGATGAGTATTGAAAGAACCATACGAATAAGAAAGATCTAAATAGTTTTTAATTGAAGAATTAGTTACAATATTTATAGCTCCACCCAATGCATCTGACCCTAACCATATCGGTACTACGCCTTTATAAACCTCAATTCTGTCTGCCAAATTGATAGGTATATTGTTTAGTGAAAGAGAAGATCCGAAATTATCCATGGGGATACCGTCTATGAAAAACTTCACTTGATTACCAGAAAATCCATTCAAAGAAAAATTGAAATTAGAGCCTAAGCCACCATCTTCTCTAATTCTAACGCCTGCTGTTTTTCCTAAAACCTGATTAATATCTTGTGAGGAATTATGAAATTTTTTCGCATCAATCGCCGTAACATTATAAGCTTGACGGTTAACTTCTTGCACTTCCGTTCTTCCAATTACATTAACTGTTTGTAATTGCTGTACATCATTGGCAAGCTTAATATTAATGTTCACGGCATTTCCTACCTTAACAGAAACTGTTTTTCTCTGCGGAGACATCCCCACAGAGGAAATGGACAACACATAGTTCCCCGCAGCAAGTTTCTCCAATTTGAAGATTCCGTCAACATCCGAAACTGCAGAAACTGTATTGTTTTGAATTTTAACCAAGGCTCCGGGAACTGGAAAGCCATCTTCATCGGTAATTTTACCGCTGATTTTTGAGGTTTTACTTTGTGAGAATGTTGCTAAAAACAGCAAACAGAATATGCCAGTCAGCAAAAAAGGGTTAATTTGCATTACTTTTAATTACACGTTAAAGGTTGCCGCCTTATTGGCGGTTATTGCCGTACGGTTGCCGCCGTACGGTTTTTGTAATTTACGGAATTGCCGTTCCGTAAATTATTGGAATTAGCGCCTGAATGCTCTCCGCAACCAGCAAGAGCAAACAGGACTTAATTTTATTTTACTACTTCAAAACTTGAAGTAGCACCTTGCCAAACAGCAGTATAGTTTTTCCCGTGATGTTCGCCTGTAACTTTTTGAAAGTCGCTCACTTCTATAACATAACGCCCCACCCATAAAGGCGAAAATTCAATCGATCCATTTTTGTCTGTTTGATATTCCTTGCTCCATCCCTCCGGCGAAAAAACAGTCACACTTTTATCTGCTAACGCTTTTCCGCCTAACATTGCCTTAATTTTTACTGGGGCATTAACCTTGTGAAATTTAGCATCGATAACCGAAGCATAAAGTGGATTAGCGATCGATTTTGCATCTACTACAGATGATTTTCCTACAGAAACAGTCGCCAATGAAGAAAACTCATATTTTGTAGTTCCCCCTAGTTCTTTAGCTTCATGCACAACGGTTAGCACATAAACTCCATCACTTTCAGGCGTAAAATTGGCAATGTAAAAATTGGTCCCGGCTGTAGTATTTAATTTGATTTTTTCTTTACCAGGCGCTGTTAACCATAATGAGAAGTCTTTAACATCAGAATACCATTTGCTTACCGAGTCTCTTTCATTACTTACATATTCACCGTAAAATATCTTTACCTCTTGGTTTGCGCCAATTTTGCCTGTTGCTTTTGTTTCTATCCATAAGGCATGTGCAAAAAGCTGACTAGTGGTGGTTATCAACAATAGAGCGAAAAGGATTGATTTGAAATTGTTCATTTGTTTTTATTTAGATTTTGTTTGTAGTGCTTTGTAATATTGTAAGTTCTTTGTTGACACGGAGTTTCTTGGTGTAACTCTTTGGAACAAAATTTTTGGTATAGGAGATATTTTCCACGCTGTTTTCGTTCACTTTTTTATCAGTTTTAAGCTTTTTAGTTTTGCCGAATTTCCGCCCCCACCAAACTAAAAAGCCAGTTACCGGTAACGATGCTCCAATTAGCGTACATAAAAAAGCCAATACTTTCCCCGGAAAACCCAGAATGCTTCCCACATGGATATCGTAATTCATTTTTCTTAGTTTGCCTCCAAAATTAGCCTCCCCGTAATCGGTATCGTAAACCGGACTGTTTCCTTTAAGTTGTTGAAGCGTATGTTGATCAAAACGGTAACTTTTGTTGTTATAAAACTGACCTGTCGTAGGGTAAACCGAAACATTTATAACCGATTTTGCTTTTGACGTATCAGGAAAAGTGTAGTAGAAGCCTCCTGCCTTAGGGTTTTCGTTTATCGCAAATAAAAATGCTTTGTCAATTGCTTGTGGTGGCGTGTAAAATTTATTGGCCTGTAAAGAATCCGACTCTAATCTGCGGTACTCGCCTAATGACTGTCCGCCAGACGTGGCCCAATATAAACCTTCGCTGTACCATTTTATTCCATAAACCATTCCGGTTAGCGCAATTGCCAGCAGAAACAATAGCGAGTAAAAACCCAACACATTGTGTAAATCCAAGTTTACCCGCTTAAAAGAACCGTTCCATTTAATCTTGAAGCTCTTTTCTTTTGTTTTTTTGTTCCATTTTTTTGGCCACCACCAAACCAAGCCTGTAATTAGTAATATCACAAAAATTAAGGTGGCATAATTTACAATGGGTCTGCCAATCTCAACAGGTAACCATAAAAAACGATGACCATTCAGTACAAAACGAAAAAAATCTACATCTCCCTTTTTACGTTGTTGATTGCTAATAACTTCGCCAGTGTAGGGGTTGATTTTTAAAGTAGCACCGTCAACACCTCTTCCACCTACAAGTAAATTGATGGCTCTTCCTTGTTGGTAGGTAGCGTAAGAAACTTTTTTATTGGGGTATAAATCTTTTGAGATTTTTAATAGCTCAGAAGGCATTATTATGGATTTATCTTGCTGTTCGATTACAGTATTAGGCTCTAAAATAGCTGTTATTTCTTCATTAAATACCCAAATGCAACCTGTAATACATACAATGAAAACAATTATTCCGGATCCTAAGCCAAGCCATAAATGCAACCAGTTGTTAACCTTTTTAAAAGTCATATTTTTATTTAGACTAATTATTAATAAGGCAAAGATATAAGCCAATTGTCAAATTCCAAATTTTATTTATAATAATTCTAAATAACACGCTCTAACGCTTTAATCTTTGAGCGTCTTTTTATTAAGTATTTGCTTTTCAGCCGGCAATGTTGCACCTTTGCAGCGCTTATAGAGAAAGACGGAGGGATTAGACCCTGCGATGTCTTAGCAACCTGTTTAAAATAAGGTGCTAAATTCTATCCAGTTTCGATTGCATCGGAAAGCGGAAAAGATAAGTGAAAGTCCCCATTCCCCGACCCGACTTTTCTTAATAAGCAATAATAAGATTTGAGATTGTAGATATGAGATTTGAGAAGATGCTTTATGGCAATCTTAAAGGGTCTCACATCTCCGCGTCTCACATCTCATATCTAAACAAAAAATGGATATCAGAAAAGAATTAGAGAAAAGAATATTAGTAATAGATGGCGCAATGGGAACCATGATTCAGCAGTATAAACTGACTGAAGAAGATTTCCGTGGAGAGCGTTTTAAAGATCATCCTCTGGATGTTAAAGGAAATAATGATTTATTGAACATCACTCGTCCCGACGTTATTAAAGCGGTTCACGCTAAATATCTGGATGCCGGAGCGGATATCATAGAAACCAATACATTTAGTACGCAGCGTATTTCCATGGCTGATTATGGCATGGAAGATTTATCCTACGAATTAAGTTTCGAGGGTGCAAAAATAGCTAAAGAAGTCGCTACTGAATATACCTTAAAAAACCCTGAGAAACCACGTTTTGTTGCTGGCGCAGTAGGCCCAACCAACCGTACGCTCTCCATGTCGCCAGACGTAAATGATCCTGGTTACAGAGCGATAAGTTTCGAAGAATTAGAAGAAGCCTATTACGAGCAAGTACGAGGTTTGGTAGATGGCGGTGCCGATTTAGTTTTGGTAGAAACTATTTTTGATACGCTAAATGCAAAAGCTGCAATTTTTGCTATCAAACGCTATGAACAAGAGCTAAACGAAAAATTAAAAAGTTCAGAGGAACTCCCAAAAAACATATCGTCATCAGTTTTTTCCAAAGAAAATAATCAGTCAGCAAATTCTTCTCAAAATAACCTCGCTACAAATCCCCAAGGACAGGCATCCCTCTCCTTCGGAGAGGGACCGAGGGTGAGGCTTTTGATCATGATCTCCGGCACCATTACAGATGCTTCCGGCAGAACTTTATCTGGGCAAACCGTTGAAGCATTTTTAAACTCTATGCACCACGGTGAGTTACTTTCCATCGGTTTAAACTGTGCTTTGGGCGCAAAAGATATGCGTCCGCACATTCAAGAACTTTCTGAAAAAGCTGATATGTTTGTTTCGGCGTATCCAAATGCAGGCTTACCCAATGAGTTTGGCGAATATGACGAAACGGCATCCGAAACGGGTGTGTTGGTAGAAGATTTTATAGCTTCTGGCTTTGTAAATATTATTGGTGGCTGTTGCGGCACAACGCCCGCCCATATTAAAGCCATGGCAGATATTGCAGCTAAATATCCGCCAAGGAAAGTTCCAACAGTTGAATCGTTTATGCGTTTATCTGGGTTGGAAGCTGTTACCATTAAGCCTGATACCATGTTTGTTAACGTGGGCGAACGAACAAACGTAACCGGTTCCCCAAAGTTTTCAAAACTGATTTTAAGTGGCGATTTTGATACTGCTTTATCCATTGCTCGCCAACAGGTGGAAGGTGGCGCACAGGTAATCGACGTGAACATGGACGAGGGTATGTTGGATTCTGAAGCCGCAATGACCAAATTTTTAAACCTCATTGCATCAGAACCTGACATTTCTAAACTGCCCATCATGGTCGATTCATCTAAATGGACGGTAATTGAAGCAGGTTTAAAATGTTTGCAAGGTAAAGGGATTGTAAACTCCATATCGTTAAAAGAAGGCGAGGAAAAGTTTAAAGAATACGCTCATAAGATCAAACAATACGGCGCAGCAACGGTTGTAATGGCTTTTGACGAGCAAGGTCAGGCCGATAATTTGGAACGCCGAAAAGAAATTTGCAAACGTTCGTATGATATTTTGGTAGATGAAGTAGGTTTTCCGCCTCAGGACATCATTTTTGACCCTAATATTTTAACGGTTGCCACCGGATTAGAGGAGCATAATAACTACGCGGTCGATTTCATCGCAGCTACAAAATGGATAAAAGAAAACCTGCCCTACGCAAAAGTAAGTGGCGGGGTATCCAATATCTCCTTCTCTTTTAGAGGAAACAACACCGTTCGTGAGGCCATGCACTCCGCATTTTTATACCACGCCATTAAGGCCGGTTTAGATATGGGAATTGTTAACGCCGGAATGTTGGAGGTTTACGAAGAAATCCCAAAAGAACTGCTAGAAAAAGTAGAAGATGTGTTGCTAAACCGTCGTCCGGATGCAACGGAAATTTTAGTTGACTACGCCGAAACCGTAAAAAACAAAGGAAAGGTTGTTGTTAAGGATGAAGAATGGCGCAAAGGAACTGTACAAGAACGTCTTGCGCACTCCTTGGTAAAAGGAATTATCGATTATTTAGATATTGACGTTGAGGAAGCCCGTTTACAGTACGCTTTACCAATTGAAGTAATTGAAGGACCCTTAATGGACGGGATGAACGTAGTTGGAGATTTGTTTGGCGCCGGAAAAATGTTTTTACCGCAAGTGGTAAAATCTGCAAGGGTAATGAAAAAAGCCGTTGCTATTTTGATGCCTTATATAGAAGCTGGGAAAGTTGCTGGAGCTAGTAGCAGTGCGGGGAAAGTTTTAATGGCAACCGTAAAAGGCGATGTTCACGATATCGGAAAAAATATTGTAGGTGTAGTTTTGGCCTGCAACAATTTTGAGGTGATTGATTTGGGCGTAATGGTTCCCGCAAATAGGATTCTCGAAGAAGCCAGAAAACAAGAAGTAGATATCATTGGTTTAAGTGGATTAATTACGCCATCTTTAGATGAAATGGTTCATTTTGCCAAAGAAATGGAGCGTGAAGGATTCACTATTCCGCTTTTGGTAGGTGGTGCAACCACTTCCAGAATCCACACTGCGGTAAAGGTTGATCCTTTTTACAGCGGAGCTGTGGTGCATGTTCTGGATGCTTCCAGAAGTGTGGGCGTTTGTAGCCAATTGTTGGCAAAAGACACCAAAGAAGCCTACATTAAAAACTTTAAAGACGAATACGAAAAAACTCGTGACAACTACAATAAGAAGAAAGTCACTAAAAACTTTTTGCCAATTGCAGAAGCTCGGGCTAATAAATACCAGATCAATTTAGAGAATCTAAATCCGGTAAAACCGAAGTTTTTCGGAACTAAAGTTTTAGATAATTATCCTTTAGAAGAACTTTTACCTTACATAGACTGGACTCCGTTTTTCCATACTTGGGAGTTGAGAGGTTCGTATCCACGAATTTTTGAGGATGAATTTGTAGGCGTTGAAGCTAAGAAGTTGTTTGATGATGCACAGGTTTTATTGAAACGCATTGTTGATGAGAAACTGTTAACCGCAAAAGCAGTCTTCGGTTTTTGGCCGGCAAACGCAGTTGGCGATGATATTGTACTTGAAGTTGCGGAAGTTGAAAGTGAAAAGTTGAAAGTTGAAAGTTTGCAAGGCGAACAAACTAACAACCCAACCCCTAACAAACTCGTTTCGATCCACACCCTCCGTCAACAGGCAGAGAAACCAAAGGGCGAAGTTTATTATGCCTTATCAGATTTTATAGCCCCGAAAGAAACCGGTATCCAAGATTATTTTGGAGGTTTTGCAGTAACCGCGGGCCACGGAACTGATGAATTGGTTGCCGAGTTCCAAAAAAGTTTTGATGATTACAATAGCATCATGGCCAAGGCTTTGGCCGATAGATTAGCAGAAGCTTTTGCAGAAAAACTGCATGAGATGGTGCGCAAAGATTATTGGGGTTATGCAAATGATGAGACTTTACAAAACGACGAACTCATCAAAGAAAAATACCAGGGAATTCGTCCGGCGCCAGGTTATCCCGCTTGTCCAGATCATACTGAAAAAGCAACCTTGTGGGAACTGCTGAAAGCTGATAAGGAAATAGGTTTAGAAATCACTGAAAGCTTTGCGATGTATCCAACAGCAGCCGTTAGCGGATTTTATTTCGCCAATCCAGAGTCACGTTATTTTGGCTTAGGAAAAATAAACAAAGACCAAATAGAAGATTACGCAAAACGCAAAAATATGGATATTGAAACCACTGAAAGGTGGATGGGCCCGAATTTAGGTTATTAGGTGTAGGTGGTTAGGTTTTTAGTTTGTTAGATGGTTAGGCTTAATAAGCCGTCATATAAGTTCCCACAAACTAAGCTAATAAACTAACCAACTAGCAAACGATTCAACTATAGACCTAACAAACGAACCACCTAACCCCTAACAAACTAAACATGACAGGCTATCAAAAATATACTGAGTTAGATGTTTGGAAGCAAGCAAGGCAATTGGCTTCATTTATATATCAATTAACCGCTAGTTTTCCAAAATCTGAACAATTTGGATTAGTTTCGCAAATGCGAAGATGTGTAGTTTCTGTCCCATCAAACATTGCTGAGGGATGTGGAAGGCAACATGTTAAAGAAGCCATTCAGTTTCTTAACATAGCAAGAGGATCTTTATTCGAATTAGAAACTCAAATTTATATTTCCAAAGATTTAAATTTCATATCTGAACATCAACTAACAAATTCACTCGAACAAATTGAAAATTTAGGAAAGCTGATTAATGGCTATATTAGATTCCAACGTTCAAAACTAAACGATTTGCAGTAAACCGTGGCTCAGATTGCAAAATCCTAACCACCTAACAAACTATACCCTAACAAACTAAATGAAAATTACCGACCATATAAAAAACGCAAACGGGAAAACACTTTTCTCTTTTGAACTTTTACCGCCAATTAAGGGGCAAAGCATCCAATGGATTTACGATGCGATAGATCCTTTAATGGAGTTTAAACCGCCTTTTATTGATGTAACTTCCTTACGTGAAGATTATATCTACAAAGAAAAAGACAACGGTTTGTTAGAGAAGGTTTCGTACAGAAAACGCCCCGGAACCATAGCCATTTGTGCGGCAATCATCAATAAATATGGTGTGGATGCTGTTCCGCATTTGATTTGTGGAGGGTTTACTAAGGAAGAAACAGAAAATGCGTTAATAGATTTACAGTTTTTAGGAATTGACAATGTTTTGGCTTTAAGAGGAGATGCAAGAAAAGCAGATTCCTCTTTTGTGCCCACTCCCGGCGGACACTGCTACGCAACGGATCTAATTCAGCATATCAAAGACCACAACTCAGGCAAATTTTTGCATGAAGACGTTTCTGCGGAATATACCAGTGATTTTTGCATCGGCGTTGCCGGCTATCCCGAAAAACATTTCGAATCGCCAAACCTGAAAACAGATTTTGCACATTTAAAGAAAAAAGTAGATATGGGTGCCGATTTTATTGTTACCCAAATGTTTTTCGATAATCAAAAATATTTTGATTTTGTGAAGAAATGTCGCGAAAACGATATCAATGTACCTATCATCCCCGGATTAAAACCGATAAGTGCAATAGGCCAATTAGTGGCGTTGCCTAAAATTTTCCATATTGATTTGCCCGAAGAGTTAAGTGAAGCGGTACAAGCTTGTAAAACCCCAAAAGATGTTAAACAGGTAGGTACCGAGTTTATGATCCAACAATGTAAAGAGCTGATGGACTTTGGCGTTCCGGTATTGCACTTTTACACTATGGGCAGGCCGCAACAAACCTACGACATTGCAAAAGCTATATTTTAGTACCCATTATCAAAAAAGTCTTGGGAGTTTCTCGGGAAGCTTTGGGTAGTAGGAATTAGTACTTTTTAAATGGAAGAAAAAGCAGCGAATTTTTCGATTAAGCTACCTATTTTCGAAGGGCCTTTCGATTTATTACTTTTCTTTATCGAAAAAGATGAGTTGGATATTTACAACATTCCGATAGCAAAAATAACCGACGATTTTTTACACTATCTGCACCAGCTAAATGCCTTAAATATGGAGCTGGCCAGCGAGTTTATTTTTGTTGCTGCCACGTTAATGCGCATTAAAGCAAAAATGCTTATCCCTAGACCAGAGATAAGTGAAGATGGCGAAGAAATAGATCTTAAGCAAGATTTAGTTAAACGACTGTTAGAATATAAACGCTTTAAAGAAGTCTCGGAAAGTTTTAAAGTATTAGAAGAGGAGCGCTTTTACAAGTTAAAAAGAGGGAATATTGCGGAAGATGTAAACCTGCTTTTAGCGGATGCGGAACATACGGAAGGGTTTACGTCTTTCGACTTGTATAAATTGCTTAAAACTTACCATAAAGTAATGGGCAATTACCAAATTAGAGCCACAGAAGTAAAACATACGGTAGAAAAATATCCTTATACTATAGAAGAGCAAAAGGCAAAAATCATATCGCTTTTAGCAATCAATAAAAAACTTGATTTTAAAACACTCCTCACTATCTCCAAAGATAAGGTACAGTTTGTTTACAATTTTTTAGCGATGCTGGAGATGTTGCAACAAGAACTGGTAAAAATACAGACGGGTTTAGGTTTTAATAATTTTTGGATACAGGAGAAAGAAGCGCCTGCTCAATAAAATGAATAACGTTAAGCTCATCTGCTAAACCAATTTCTGGCTCTTTGTTGTTCTTTATGCAATCAATTACCTTGCTTAAAAAAACATCATGCTTATCTGCAGAGCCTTGGTAATATTGGTAGTTATTTGCCTGGTTTATCTGACTAAAAACCGGAATCTCAAATGCTTTCTTTAAGTTAACGTAATCAAGCTTCTCCATATACTGGCCACCAACTTTTACATTTCCAAGCGAACCAATAATGGTTAAACTACTTTCTAAGTTAGTTTGATAGGCCGCATTGGTAAAATTAAACGTTCCTCTTCCGCCTTCAGCAAAATCAAAACTAATTGTTCCGCTATCGTTAAATTGCGTTTTTACCTTTGGTTTTAATGTGAAAAGATTTGCATTTATATTTTGCGGTTCGCCACACAACCAAATCAGTAAATCAATAAAATGGCTAAACTGAGAGTACAAGGGACCGCCACCTAACTTTTTAGTCCCTCGCCATGGCGAGTCTAAATAATACTGCTCGTTCCGGTTCCAGAAACAATTAATCTGCAACAGCAAAACATCTCCCAACATTTGATTGGTCATCAGTTTCTTCAGCCATATTGCCACTGGGCTATAGCGGTTTTGCATTACCGCAAAAACTTTCTTTCCAGATTTTTCCTCGGCCTCCATCATCCGGTGTACATCATTTGTTTCTAAAGCTATCGGTTTTTCGCAAACTACGTGGTAACCAGCTTTTAAACATGCTATGGTATGCTCTGGATGTAAACCATTGGGTGTGCAAACACAAATTACATCTGCCGGAATTTCTGCGCTTAAAAAATCAGAAACAGAAGTAAAAAAGGGGACAAGGTTATTTAAACTTTTGTGTTTTTTAAAATCCGTATCTACAACCGCCAACAATTCAGCATCCTTAAAACTATTAACTAAGCTTACATATTTTTTTCCGATGTTGCCTATGCCAATAATTACGAATTTTATGGTACTCATATAAGTTTTATTCAGATAATGCTACAAAAATGCCTAATTTAGGCGTCTTAAAATAATGCGTAAACTCGTTAAAACTACAATATTAGCTTAAATAACGCGATAATAATATCAAAATATAATATAAATACATGAAAAAAGATAAATTAATTTTTGACCTCATCCAAAAAGAACAAGAAAGACAAGAAAACGGCATTGAATTAATTGCATCAGAAAACTTTGTAAGTAAGCAAGTAATGGAGGCCGCGGGCTCTGTTTTAACCAATAAATATGCGGAGGGTTTACCCGGGAAAAGATATTATGGTGGTTGCGAAGTTGTAGATGAGATTGAGTCGATTGCCATTGATAGAGCGAAAGAATTATTTGGTGCGGCATGGGCAAACGTACAGCCTCACTCGGGTGCACAAGCAAACGCTGCGGTATTGTTGGCGGTTTTGAACGCAGGGGATAAAATATTAGGTTTTGATTTATCACACGGTGGACACTTGACCCATGGTTCTCCTGTTAACTTTTCGGGTAAACTTTACCAACCGTTTTTTTACGGAGTTAAAGAAGAAACTGGTTTAATTAACTACGAGCAATTAGAAGAAGTTGCTTTAAGAGAAAAACCAAAATTGATTATTTGTGGTGCATCTGCATATAGCAGAGATTGGGATTATGAATTTATTAGAGCCGTAGCAGATAAAGTTGGCGCTTTGGTATTGGCAGATATCTCTCATCCTTCAGGTTTTATTGCGAAGGGCTTGTTAAAAAACCCGCTTCCGCATTGCCACATTGTAACAACAACAACTCACAAAACCTTGAGAGGGCCCCGTGGTGGTTTAATTATGATGGGACAAGATTTTGAAAATCCATGGGGTTTAAAAACGCCTAAAGGAGAAGTGAAAAAAATGTCTGCTATTTTAGATGGTGCAGTTTTCCCCGGCACACAAGGCGGCCCATTAGAGCACATCATTGCTGCTAAAGCTATTGCTTTTGGAGAAGCTTTAAGCGATGATTATATGACTTATATCCACCAGGTTAAGAAAAACGCAGATGCAATGGCAAAGGCCTTAGTAGGAAAAGGTTATCACTTAATTTCTGAAGGAACAGATAACCATTTGATGTTGATTGATCTTAGCAATAAAAATATCACAGGTAAATTGGCCGAAGAAGCTTTAGGAAAAGCAGAAATCACGGTAAATAAAAACATGGTCCCTTTTGACAAAAGATCTCCATTTGTAACTTCTGGGATTAGAGTAGGTACAGCCGCAATCACTTCTCGCGGTTTAAAAGAGAAAGAAATGGATGAAATTGTGGAATTGATTGATTCTGTGATAATTAATCATCAGGACGAAACTTTCTTAGCAGGAGTACGTAAGAAAGTAAATGAGCTGATGGCCAAACATCCGCTTTACAAATAAACCGCAGTGAGTTCTTTAGAGGAAAATATGCTAGACCAAAATCCTTCATCTAAATTGATGGAAGATTTTGGTTTATATGAAGCTTCATCTAATGAACAGTTTGACGATATTTTATCTTTAGCGTGTTTTATCACAGACTGCCCGTCCGCATACATCTCGATAATTGATGATGACTGGCAGAACATCAGATACTCCAAAAATTTCAAGCCTTCGCAACATTTGTTGCATCGCTCAATCTGTAGCTTAGCAGTAA
>DASSWV010000283.1:0-5267 GCA_035704545.1 Pelobium sp. | reverse complement strand
ATGTTGGTTGATGGCTTTTAACCCTTCGAAACCGTTTCCGCATTCTTCCAACACTTCAATTTGCGGATAGCTTAAAAGGTATTCTTTAATGATATTTCTGGCTAAAGGCTCATCGTCGATAATTAAAGCTTTAATCATGTTTGCGGTATTTTTAAAGTGCTGTTGAATTTTCCATTTCGTTTTTCGGTAGTGAGTAAATCGGTGCGATTGTATAAAAGTTGCAACCTGCGTTTTGTGCTTGACAAGCCGAAACCTGTGCCTTTGTTACTGTGGGATGTTTCGGGATCAAACGGGTTAGTGATGGTGATTTGTAAATATGGATTATGAAAATCAGCAGAAATGTTGATGGTTACTTCATCAAGCGTATCATACAAGCCAAATTTTATGGCATTTTCTACCAAAGGTTGCAAAAGCATAGGTGGCAAAGTTTTATTTAACACAGATTCGTTAACCGAAACTTGAGTATTTAGGCGATTTCCGAAACGTACTTTCTCAATTTCTAAGTATAATTCTAAATGTGCTAACTCTGTTTTTAAATTGGTTAAACTATCGTCTTTTCTTAAAGTGCCACGTAAAAAATCGGAAAGTTGATGTACCATTTTACGAGCTTCTTTGGGCTGAGTGATGGTTAAAGAACTAATAGAGTTTAAACTGTTGAACAAAAAATGTGGTTGTAGTTTTTCCCTTAAGGATGCCAATTCCATTTCTTTGGTGAGTTTATCTGCTTCGTTTTTCCTCCGAGTAAATTCTTTATTTTCTTCCTGACTGTACCAAAGTATGCTGATGGTTGCCATGCTACCGAGAAAAAGCAATGCAAACATGAAACGTACCGGCAATGAAAGCTGGAAGAAATAGTGGTTGGCTCCTCCATAAAGTTCCATATTACTAAATAACAGCGTAAGCGCATAAACATAAATACCCGCCAAAACCTTGCACCAAACAATTACAAAAAGGTATTTATAACCTTTGGGCTGGTAAAAAGAAAGACAATTGCTAATTAACCAGCAACTTAAGGCCAACAGAATATTAGAAACTAGACTGTCGTTTATCGCAGTTTGATCATCAATATGAAATAAAGTAAGCGTGTAATATTGGAATGCAGTAAATACAGCAATCAAAAAAAGAAATACCCACTTAAATTTACTGTTTGATAATGGAGAAGCTGCCACTTTTATTCCTGATAAATTAATTTCCTGGCTTTCAATTGCGTTGCCTTTGCGTGTGCCAATGCTAAGTATTGTTCGGCTTGTTCGGGCTCGGTAATTTTGTAATGAATTTCTTTACCGTGAGCAATTTCGCCGATACTTTCCATTTCTGTAACCGCAACAAACTTCCAAATCACAGGATGGTTGTTGGTGTTGATGATTTCTTCTTGTTGCATTAAGCCTAACTGATACGCCATTTCTAATGCAAGCTCTTCATTTACGGCTTCAATTAGGCGCAACTGCTCATCAAACTGTGCATATTTACTGTCTTCAGTTTTTACCTCAAATATTAATTTAGCTACAAACCAGTTCATTTTTTAATTGTTTAAAAGTTACGGATATCTATCCCTCCAAAAACTGAGGTTCCTTTAATCACCAATACTTTACTTTTATCGGTTAAAACTTGGCTTAATGAGCGTTTATCATCAATACCTGCAAATATCGTGGTTGATATTTCTGTAACTACTTCCCATGATGGCGGAACGATGATTTTTGTTCCGCCAAATACTTGTGTTACTTCCAAAACGGCTACTCCATTTATGTCAGCGTGAGAAAAATTTAATTCCGCTCCACCCATAATATTGGTTACATCGCCACCCTTAAAATTCTTAGAAAGAATACTTTTTTTAGTACCTCCGAAGACAGAAACGCTGTCTATATATTCTTCACCTGCAACGTGGTACTCATTTTTTTCTGTTACAGGTTCTTCATTTTTTGGTTTTTCGGCATAAGCAAAGTGATCTGTATGCGGGTTTCCATAAAGCTCTTCCCACTTTCTCCTTCTTTTACAATCATTATGTTTAAAGCCTTTTCCAAAAATGAAGAAGATGCCAAAACCTATTAAAATTACCGGCCATGTATATTGTGAAACTGACAATTCCGGATAAATACGCTCGGCAAGAAAAACTAGTCCAATTAAAATCCATACCATGGGAGTGTTTGTTCTAAACTTATGTCTTATACCGCTTACTAGCCCTAAGAATATTAAAAGCATAGGCCAGCTGAATAACCATGATGGTAATTGTGCGCCCATTTGTCTGGCGAGTAAAGCTAGACCTATAATTAAAATTGCCGAACCCAGCACTTTTTTGCCGTGTTGGTTTGGTCTTTTTTCTATTTCTGGATTTTCCATTTCTTTTGATTTAATGATATAAATGTAGGTGTTGTTTGGCTTTTGGTGGAATAGTATTCGACGGAACAGGTCGGAAACTCGGTAGAATGGGGGTAATTGTCGGTGAAATAAATTTTGTAGGATTTTTTAGAGAGAGAGGCTTCATACGGAAATGGAATTAGCTAATTAGGTTGCCATGGTTCGGCTAAAGCTAAATATTCAAATTTTACCACGGGCAGAAACCCGTGGCAATGGAAGGTTCCCAAAAGCTAATGCGAATTATGAAAATGTATACCTGCTTAAGCCAAGAATAACAAACCTTGTAAACTAAAATAACTTGGTCTGCCCTTTATCATCCAGCTTAATGTCCTCTGGATTGGTGATTTCAAAGTCTATTTTTTTTACAGGTTTAGGATTAGAGCTAAAAGTTGGTTTTTTAACTTCTTCCGTTTTTGGAGCCTCTTCGGCTTTTATTTTCGCGATTTTAGAAGGTTCTTCCCATATGTCTTCTTTTTCAGGTTTCACTTCTTCACCGGAGTTTGTTTCTGAATTAGAGCCTTCATTCTCATCATTATCTTCTAAATTCTCAGTTTCCACTTCTTCTTCAGTTTCTTCTACCTCTTCATTTTCTTCAGAAATCAAGGTAATGTTTTGCACATCATGCGGACTCAGTTTATTTCCCTGCGCCTTCATTCCTTTTACATCAATCGCCTCAGACAAATCGATTTCCTGTTCATCAAAAATCTGAGATTTCCCTTTTAAGGCTTCAACTTTAACTACCGGATGATCTGCACTACTTAAAATCATCATCTTAGAACCTGGTTCTTCATTAATAAACCCAGCTCTTTTACCGATTGCTAAATCCTCAAACACAAAACGTTTGATGTAATAATTTTTTGATTTTCCATCGAGGTGGATGCAGGCAAAAACTTTCTCTGGGCCGTACTTCTCAATCCGTACCATTTTATCGTCAAAATGGTTGCTTAAATCAAAACTTGAAAGCTCGTAGCTGCCATCGTTAAATACACAAAGAATTTTATCTTCTGCCTGGAATTCGCCTAAAAAGCGGCCATGTCCGTTTTCATTTAAGCGTTTAATGATGGGGTCGTACCAAATTTTTCTTCCGGCTAAGGTGGAAACACCTTTAGATTTCAGCGTGATTTTTTTGATGGCGAATTTGGTCAGAATATTCCCTTGCGAACCTCTTCCTTTAATTGCGGTTTCTGCAAAATCATGGTCGAAAGTTAGTTTACGCAGTTTAGACATCGGTTTTAATGCCACATTGATTACTTCTGCCTCACCATTTGGATTTGCAGTAAAATACAGGGTTTTACTGCCTTTTGTACCTTTGGTTAAATCGTATTCTTTATCGCGGGTAACGCCCCCAATTGCAAAGCGTTTAATATATGCAACTCCGGTTTTTCCATCTTTATAAATCATATTATAGATGGTACGTTCATCGTTTTTCTTGAAAACGCCGATATGCAAAATACCTTTTCCAACGAAACTTTTATCCTGAACTTTGGTCACTAAACAAACGCCATCTTCCCTAAAAACAACAATGTCATCCAAATCTGAACAATCGAAGGCGTATTCATCTTTCTTTAAACCGGTACCGATAAAACCATCAACTCGGTTTAAATAAAACTTCGTATTTGCCAAGGCCACTTGTGCCGCTTCTACTTTATCAAAAGCTCTGATTTCGGTTTTACGCTCTCTGCCTTTACCAAACTTCTCTTTTAATCGCTCAAAATACGCGATTGAGTAATCTGTTAAATGTCTTAAATCGTGTTTTACCCCTTTGATCTCTTTTTCAAGATTCGCCATCTGCTCATCCGCTTTTTTCACGTCAAAACGGGTGATGCTGCTCATTGGCTTATCAATCAGTTTCTTGAAATCCTCGGGGATAATTTCGCGGTATAAGCTCGGTTTGAAAGGGTCAAACAATCGGTGTAAAACCACCAAAACCTCGTCGAAATTTGTGGAATTTTCATAGTCAGGATGTTTATACATCCCTTCCTGAATAAATATTTTCAGTAAGGAACTGAAGAAAATTTTCTCCTGCAAATCATGCAGTTTTATTTCCAGTTCTCTTTTTAAAAGATTTTTGGTGTAGTGAGTGCTCTCGACTAAAATATCGTTCACACTCATAAAATGAGGCTTATCCCCTTTGATGATACAAGTGTTCGGCGATATGGAAACCTCGCAATTGGTAAATGCGTAAAGCGCATCGATGGTCACATCAGGAGAAATTCCCGGCGCCAGATGCACCATAATCTCTACATCTTTTGCGGTGTTGTCCTCAATTTTTTTGATTTTGATTTTCCCCTTATCATTTGCTGATATGATGCTATCGATTAAGCCAATGGTAGTGGTTGAAAAAGGGATCTCAGTGATGACTAAAGTCTTTTTGTCAACTTCTGAAATTTTAGCTCGAACTCTAATTTTCCCTCCTCGTTGCCCTTCGTTATAATTAGAAAAATCGGCCATTCCACCCGTCAAAAAATCTGGGATAATATCTGGTCGGTTACCTTTTAAAACTTCGATGGATGCGTCAATCAGTTCAATAAAGTTGTGAGGCATAACTTTGGTGGCCAAACCTACCGCAATACCTTCTGCTCCTTGCGCCAATAAAAGCGGGAATTTTACTGGTAAAGTAACAGGTTCTTTATTTCTACCATCGTAGGAGGATTGCCACTCGGTAGTATCGGGATTGAAAACAACTTCTAAAGCAAATTTGGATAAACGGGCTTCGATGTAACGCGGTGCTGCCGCAGAATCTCCGGTTACGGGGTCGCCCCAGTTTCCTTGGGTATCAATCAATAAGTTTTTCTGTCCAATTTGCACCATTGCATCGCCGATGGACGCGTCGCCATGCGGATGGTACTTCATGGTATTACCAATTACGTTGGCCGCTTTGTTAAAACGCCCATCGTCCATTTCTTTTAAAG
>DASSWV010000107.1:0-3161 GCA_035704545.1 Pelobium sp. | reverse complement strand
GGTTCATTTTCTAATGATGCTTCAGTAAATGTTGCTGCTTCGTTGTTGTTTAACAATACATAACGGTTAGGTATAGTTGTAGCTCCTTCATCAAAGAAAATAGAGTTGCGCAAAGGTAAGGTTTCACTTACCTCGCGTTTTATAGGAGTATTTTTTGGTGCGGTAACAGTTAATGCAACATCGCTTACCAAAACCATTGGTTTTTCAATGATTTCCGCTTTTCCGGCTTTGCCAAATTTTAATGCAATACCTGCTCTAACAGTAGAAACAGACCAACTTTCTATATCTCTAGCATCCTGACCAAAATAAGGATGGTAAGAAACAAAAGGCGAGAGCGCAAACTTTGTGGTACTAGCGGTAGCAGAAAGCGGAATTTCGTAGCCTACACCAATTTGACCAGAGAAAATAGTAGTGTTCATTTCGCTAAACTCTCCGTCTGTATTTGGTTGCTTTAACTGCGTATAATTAAATTCTTTTTGCATCCCGAAAGCTAGCCTTGGACCTGCAAAAAAGTAAAGATTGCTGGATGGAACGGCTAAACGTAAACTGGGTTCTACGGTTATATAATCCAGATTAGTTTTCAGCGTAGCTGGACAATCGCAAGGAGCAATAACTTCATCAAATTTTCCGCCTCGGCCATCATAACCCACATTCAGCATAAAGCCGAAAACACTTTGAGGACGGTATTCCATTAAAACAGAACCGAACGGACGAACACCATTTCCTTTGTGAAATGCAGTAGGGACAACGAACGAATTATTTAAACGTTGTGTGGTTCCGCTGTAAAAGTTCATGTTTGCAGCACCAGAAATACCAAACCACCAAGTGGGTGCCGTTTGCGCTTGAATTGTGCTGCCAGTAAGTAACACCAACATACAGATGGCGATACTTTTTAAGATTTTGTTAAGATATAACATATTTTTTGTGTGATTAAAACAGTAATGAAGTTAACCCTCGGCTTTTGCCGAGGGGATATTTTTAAGGTTGAATAACAGTACTGCCAATTAAGGTTACTGCAGTTTGAGCTAATAACCTGCCGTTTACAACAGCGCCGTTATTTAAGGAAATCAGTTCTTTCGTCATCAGAATTCCGCTGAAATTTGCTTGAGTGCCAAGTGTTGCTTTTACCGCAACTACCCACATAATATTTTTAGCCTGAGCGCCACCTGCCAATTGTACTCTAGCACTGTTGCTCACTGTTAAATCTCCAGCAATTTGTAGTACCCAAGTATCATTGGGGCCACCAGTTAGGGTAACCGTTGTATTTGGATCTATCAACACACCTGTACTCCATTTATAAAGACCTGGCGCTAAGTTTAATCCAGAAATATTTCCGGCTCCTAAGCCTACCACTGGTGCAGGTGTAACTAGGTTGTTTGCGGTAGTATAAGCGGTTTCCATATTGCTAATTGCTGTGGTCATTTTTGATGGAGTAGGTGCAGCATAATTTGAGGCATAAACTCGCCCAATAACCAATGGTGTGCGAGAAAATTCTCCACTAGCATCCATAATTAAACCGAAGCCTGTAATCGCTGTTGCGGCCGCAGGACTTACGCCTATATTTCCATTCACTAATGATACACCTGTTGTGGATATTCCAGATTTTGTAAGGATGGAGAAATCCATTGCGCCCCCTAAACTAGGTAATAATGGGCCTATAGCAGGTCCAACAATTGGTCCGCCGGTTGTAAAGTTCGCTCTAATGTTGACATTGCTAGTGACCGCAAAAGTATAAGGATTGGTAGCCGTTGTGATATCTTGAGTCCAGTTTACGAAATTATAAGTGCTATTTGGGATGGCTCTTATAGTCGCCATAGTTCCGGTAATATAAGTTCCAGAACCTGTGGTAGTACCGCCTAAATTAGAGGCAACACCATTCAAATAGGAAACAATGGTTACGGTGTTGGCTGAAGCCAAGGGTGCAAAATTGGCGACCAAATCAACGTTTCCGTCCATATTGAAAACAAAACTTGCATTTGTTGAAGCAACTACGCCTGCTTTAGTCCAATTGGTAAATGCAAAACCTGGATTTGCTATCGCTGTTACCGTAACCGAGCTGCCTTGTGCAAAATCACCGGCACCGGCAACTGTACCCCAAACAGTAGGGTCTGATGGGCTTTGCGATAAAGTAACACGAGGCATCGTTTTAAAACTCCACACATAATCTTCCACCATAAAACTACGTAAAGTGTCCTGCACTTCTTTTTTTACTGTTCCTGTATAGGTTGTAAAAGGCAGTAAGGGAACACTTGGCGTAAATGTATAGCTAGTTCCGTTAGTATTTGGACCAACTGATCCGGTAATTGGAGTAGTACCCTGTTGTAAAATTACTGTTGTTGCATTTACTGTAGCGCCACTCATCACTGTGTTAAAGGTTAGCCCGATAACTTTATTAACTGGTACATCAACCGCTCCATCTAGCGGATCCGAGGTAACTATTGGACATACGCCCGAAATCTCGCCTTCGTAATCATCTTTTTTACAACCGGAAAAGATCACGGTAAATGCCAGAAATGCCAAAAAAAATATAGCACTTAATTTTGAATAGCTCTGACCGGTAAATGTAGCAGAACTACTCCCTGTTGAGGAAATGTTTTTATCCATGATGTTGAGATTAAATCTTTATAGTCTAATTCAGACCAATTTGAAACACTCGCCCTTTGTTTACGACGAGATGGTTGAAGGTATGAGTCACATATTTCCAGACCGACTGGCCATTCCATGAAGTTTACGGAGATTGATGCTCCTAAAACTATGCGATTAATGGTAATTGTATTGCCGAGCACAAAAACTATTGGTTTTTGCGCTTAGTTTTTAACCTGAGGTTTTACACCTAGACTTTACTGCCACCATGCAATAAAGGTTTGTTTTTTTTGTCTAATGATAAATTTAGATATGCAAAGTAGATGCCGTGATGGGTTTGTTTTCAAAGCGGGGCTAAGATACACTTAAACACCCATAATGGTTGTTTTTATTTCTTTTTGTCCCTTTTCAAATAATTAAGTGATCGATTTCGACTAAAAGCGAAGCTTTTTTAGGGCGTTTTTTTTAAAATGTGTTAGAGGTTCCGTTTTGAAGCTCAACAGTTTATTGTTTTTTATATGTTAAAATCAGTTGATTTATGAGTAGCTAAGCCAAGCCATTTAATAGATAAGTATTTT
>DASSWV010000234.1:0-2734 GCA_035704545.1 Pelobium sp. | reverse complement strand
CGCAATGAAACAGGCATTTTTATACTGCTTCCGTATTTTGTTCCCTCTCCCCATGAGGAAATATCATACATACTCATAAACCTTGGTTGTGGGTTATAAGGTTGGTGAGGGCGGTAAAAGGTTGCCCAACAAAAAAATGGTTGATCTATTTTACTCTGTTCTTCAATCATTTTGATGGTTTCTTGAGCAGTATATGCTTCCATCGTTTTATCATCAGGAAGTGCGGATACTCTTGTCCCCATGGGTGCTGATGGTATTTTTACCTTTTGATATTCTCCCGATTGTGGCCCAACACCAAACTCAGTAGCCCAATCTTGTGCAAATTCTTTTGCATATCCTTGCTCAGCAATCCATTTTACATAATTATTTTCCGGCGATTCAAACGCTAAATGGCTTTTTTTTACGTCCCAACCTTCATCTATATTTTTTACGGTATGCCTTTTACCAAATGTGTAAGTTTTGTAGCCATTCATTTTAAACACAGTAGCCATAGAGACCACTTCATTTAAAACTGATGTGTTTTCACCATTATTTAAAATCCCTAAGGTTCTTGGGTATAAACCCGACATGAAAGAGTTTCTGGATGGTGCACAAATAGCGTCGGGGCAATACGCTCTGGTAAAAGCCACACCACTTTTAGCTAATTTGTCAAAATTTGGTGTCCGCACATCCGGATGCCCCATAAAGCCCATTGTTTTGGCATTATGCTGATCAGAATAAATGATGAGTATATTGGGCTTTTTCTGAGCCATCAACTCGTTTATTAGAAAAAAGAAAAATATAATAAGTTTATATTTCATGGTAAGTCTTAATTTCTTTCTGGAATTTGATTAGTAAATGGAATTTTCTTTTTGAGCATTTCCCCTGCTTTACCAGTTAGCCATAAATAGTGATCAGAAGGCATCCCTTCGTTATCAATCATTTTAAAATTAGCTTGAGGTATTTCGTTGGAAGTTTTAAAAATGGCGGTGGCTTCATCCATTTCATCAAACATAGCAACATACAACCTTTTCCCGCCAGCGTTAATTGATGCACTAATTAAATCCCAATAAAACTTTCCTTTTTGACGTGGTATTTGAGCAACTGGGTGTATGCCTCCAAACTGGACTTTGCTTAAGTTATACCAACTAAATCCTGGATAAACGCAAGGAACATATTCTACATTATTTTTTTTACACCATTCAATATCCTCTGTTACCTGGTTTTCGTAACGGCTTTTTTCTGCATGAATCAAAGGAGTAAAACGTTGAACTGTCCACGGCATCACCATATCCGCCTTTCTAATCATTTCATGTAAATAGGGATCTGGCAAACAATCAATTTTTAGTTCTCTGAAATAATTAGGTACACCAAGCATTACACTACAGCCACCATATATTGGGTCGTTTTTAAGAAAATCAATGAGTTTATCAATCCCAATATTTCTGATATTGTAAGGTCGATCTGGAAAGCCCAATCCCCAAATGGCAACTAATGGTTTATTATTTTGATAAAGATAAGTTTGATTGTTTCCTTGAGAGGTGATCTTTAAACTATCAACCAATTGTTTCCAGTCTTCAATTACAGCATCGCAATTTTCTCCGGTAGCTTTTAATCCAGATAAATCATACATTACTGCTAATGCCCTTTTGTTTTCTATTGATGCATTTAAAGCATTACGGAGTATTACATTTGATTTTTTTCTTTGAGAAGGAGTTCTTATCCCACTAAAAAATCTCTGCATAAATACGCCATCAATATTATAATCTTTCATCCATTTAAAATGGAGATCTGTAGTGCTTTTATCCCAAGAGCTAAATAATAACGCCTGTTTGCCATTGCTTAAATTGATACCGGTATTATACGTTTTGGCATATTCTGATACATCCGGCCACATATCAATATGGATATTGTCTTTATCTAGTTTTCCGTTAGCTTGATAATGTTGCCAAGCGCTTTTAGATCCATCTCCCTCGGCCCTAAACCAACCTTGGTAGCCAGCCATCACCAATCCCTGATAGTTTTTAAAGGCGGAGGTTTTACTGTGTTTACTTTGGGAAAACCCGGAATAACTTGCAACCAAAAAGATAGTAATTGTTAAAAGCTGTATATAGATTTTCATTTTTAGGTTATAGTAATTGCAATAAAAAAGGTTGTCTCAAAAAATACCGCTTGTCATATTTAGCAGAGTCGAAATCTGCTTCAATTGAATTTATAGGCTTCGACTCCGCTTAATCCCATCGCTCCCCTTCAACTCCGCTCAGGGTGACATCCTCTTGTAAAATTCTATTTTATGATTTCCCGTTCTTTTACACCTTCATAATGCTTAGAATCATGTTCTTTTAACCATTGCAATAAATCAGTTTTTAGCTCTGCTACTTTGGCAGTGTATTTTTTTCTATCCGGGTTATTTCCAATCAAATTGTTCATTTCATGCGGATCTTCCTTTAAATTATATAATACATCAATTACTTTAGACGTTGGAGTTTGTGGTATAAACATTTTCCAGCCATTTTTCACAATCATGTAATTAGGCTCTGTGTCTCCACGGTAATTCCACTCGGTAACTATATAATTAGCCCTGTTTGAAGGTTTGTTTTCTATTAAATCCCTCAGGCTTTTTCCGTCAACATCTCTTTTAGGTTGATTTAAATAATCTAAAATTGTTGGGAAAAGATCAACATTGGTTACATAATTATTAACTACCGTTTTGCTTTTAATTTTTCCTGGAAACTTTATAAATAGAGGAATATGA
>DASSWV010000178.1:0-2036 GCA_035704545.1 Pelobium sp. | reverse complement strand
GCTCTAAAAAAAGGATTCCATCCGCCTCAAAACGGTTGTTGAATTCTGTGATTTTGTTTGAGGAAAGCGCTTCAATATACAATTCTCCTTTTCCTTCAAAAAACGCTATCTCAATAGCATCGGCAAGTCTATTGTAAAAATCTTCATCGTCTTTTGTGATGATTCGGTCAATAACCAAATCTATTTTCTTAGGAAGTGACTTTACATTTAATTCATCGATGAGTAACACTTCATCTTTAATTTTAACCCGGGAATAGCCCTGTTGCGCCAAAGCCTGTATTTTGTTTTCCATCTTTCTGCCTTCTTCCAAATGGATAGGAGCGAGGAGGAGCAGTTTTTCTGCCTCGGGAAATTCTTTTATGAAATTTATAACATCAGTAGTAGTGTCTTTTTTAACTTCTTTCCCAGAAATTGGGGAGATTGTTTTCCCGATCCGGGTGTAAAGAAGTTTTAAATAATCATAAATTTCAGTGGAAGTGCCAACCGTGGAACGAGGGTTTGTTGAATTAACTTTTTGCTCAATTGCAATGGCTGGCGAAATCCCTTTTATGGAATCCACCTTAGGTTTGTCCAACCGTCCTAAAAATTGCCTGGCATAGCTTGAAAGGCTCTCAACGTAGCGCCGTTGGCCTTCGGCATAAAGTGTATCAAAAGCCAAACTGGATTTTCCGCTACCGGAAAGACCAGTAATAACAACCAGTTTATTACGGGGTATGGCAACCGAAATGTTTTTAAGATTGTGAAGTTTTGCACCCTGAATCAGGATGTTTTTTTTAATGTCTATTGTTTCCGTATTCAATTTATTTTTTCCTTTTTTATAGCTTTTTCACAAAGATACTATATCGAATTCAGCAATGCACCTAAGAGCTTATTATTATTTTTAACTGAAAAATTTAACCTTTTTTTTGCATTTGTTATTTCTTTGTTGTTATATTTACGGCTCTTAACGTCATATAAAAAAATTATTGCCTATAGCTGATCATTACTTTTAACAAATAAACATTTTACTAAGCAACCAAATCCATAGTTGTTTATTTTTTAAAAAGGTATTGATATGAAGCAAAGCACCAACACTGATGCGTTTTTAGTAAGCGCTTATATGAACGGTAATGAATCTGCACTTAGCGAACTAATAACTCGCCACAAGCAAAGAATCTACAGTTTTATTTATTCAAAGGTTTTTGATAGGGATGTCGCGGAAGATATTTTCCAAGATACTTTTATTAAGGTTATTAAAACACTAAAAAGAGGTGCCTATAATGAAGAAGGCAAGTTCCTTCCATGGGTAATGCGGATCGCGCATAATTTGGTTATTGACCATTTTCGGAAGAACAACCGGATGCCTAAGTTCGAAAACAATAGTGATTTTAATATTTTTTCAGTTTTAAGCGACAGTGCTTTAAATATTGAAAAACAGATTATTAAAGGTCAGGTTGAAGATGATGTTAGAAGATTGATTGAAGAACTTCCCAACGATCAGAAAGAAGTATTGATGATGCGTATTTATAAAGATATGAGTTTTAAAGAAATAAGTGAGCAAACAGGGGTGAGCATTAATACTGCTTTGGGAAGAATGCGTTATGCTTTAATAAATTTGCGCAAAGTAATTGATAAACATAATATTATATTAACTAATTAATACAATATATATATTTTTGTTGCGTTATTTGAAAATAAACCTCAAAAAAACGCTCTATGCAGGAATATTACTCTAAAACATCACGGGTGGACGACGTGAATAAAAAACTTGTTCCAAAAGAAGAAACAATAAAATTTCTTCTGGATTATTCGATGGCTTTAAGTGTTATAGATTACCATAAAATGAAGTTTGAAGCACTTCTAAACTAAACTTTGGAAAAACCCTGGAATTAGCTTTTCGGGGTTTTTTTTTTAATTATAGATAAAGCTTAATTTAGTTCCCTATCTCATCCATTTATCTACTTTATTATTTTTTAAGATATTTATCTATAACAGTTTTTCTACCAATGGTTTTGGTAATTATATCATTTTCCAAATTCCAGCCTCTCGCCGGTGAG
>DASSWV010000128.1:0-2028 GCA_035704545.1 Pelobium sp. | reverse complement strand
AACAAAGGTTATTAAGCCTTTTATTGAAATCAGTTCATTATCAAACACATAGCCACCCATAAAAGTTTTCGGGTTAAAATTCAAAAAAAAGTAAATAGCGGTAGAGCGCAAGCAAGATGGATACTAATTGATTACTTACGCCCTATTTTTTCATCATCAACCGAAAACGTAAAATATCAATATCGATGTTTTTAAATGATTGGCTAAGCGTCAAAAAGCAGTCGCTAATTAGCATTTAATTTTTAATTTAGCAAAATGAATTTTTCCTCTAAATTATTAGAGAACGCAGTCTCGGAGTTTGGAAAGTTGCCGGGCATCGGGCAAAAAACAGCTTTGCGTTTAGTTTTACATCTTTTAAATCAAGACAGTAGCGAGGTAAACAAGTTTACAGAAAGCTTAACACTACTTAAAAAAAACATCAAATTTTGTAAAAAATGCCATCATATTTCTGATGCTGAATATTGTGAGATATGCACTTCCAAAAAAAGAAATCAGAACATTGTTTGCGTAGTTGAGGATAGCCGAGATGTAATGGCAATAGAAAACACCCATCAATATAACGGCTTATACCATGTTTTAAACGGATTAATTTCGCCAATGGACGGCGTTGGGCCTTCAGATTTAACTATAAACCAGCTGATAGAAAGGATTGGTAAAGAGGACGTTGAAGAAGTGATTTTTGCTTTGAGTGCCACAATGGAAGGCGATACCACTATATTTTATTTGAATAAAAAACTTCAACCATCACCCATAAAAATCAGCACTTTGGCCAGAGGAATTGCCTTCGGTGGTGAAATTGAATACGCTGATGAACTTACTTTAGGCAGGTCTATCACTACCAGAGTTCCGTACGAAAACTCGCTTAGCAAATAAACAGTGAAGCTCTCGGTAATTATAGTAAGTTACAATGTAAAGAGTTTGTTAACACAGGCGATTGATTCTTTGCTAGTTGCTTCTAACGGTTTGGATACTGAATTATTTGTGGTCGATAATGCATCAAAAGACGGAACTGTAGCATTTATTCGAGAAACTTTCCCTCAAATAAACCTCATTGCAAACACAGAAAATGTCGGTTTTTCTGTCGCTAATAACCAGGCTATTTCACAAGCAAAAGGCGAATATGTTTTGGTCATCAACCCCGATACCATTACTCAGCCCGACACTTTAACTAAGGCGATTAATTTTTTAGATCAACACCCAGATGCCGGTAGCTTGGGGGTAAGAATGCTTGATGGAAACAACAAATTTCTTCCAGAATCAAAACGTGGATTGCCAACGCCTTGGGTTTCTTTTTGTAAGCTTTCCGGATTATATCGTTTATTGCCGAAATCAAAGATTTTTAACCGTTATTACATGGGCTGGGTTAATGAATTTGAAACACAAAAAATTGATGTTTTAACTGGCGCTTTTATGTTATTGCGAAAAAGTGCTTTAGAAAAAGTGGGTTTGTTTGACGAACATTTTTTTATGTACGGAGAAGATGTGGACCTTTCTTATCGCTTAACTTTAGCAGGATATAAAAACTACTACTTTCCAGAGGTTTATATAACGCATTTTAAAGGGCAAAGCACTAAAAAGCTGAGTGTGCGATACATTAAAAGTTTTTACGGATCTATGTTTATTTTTGCAAAAAAGTATTTTATAAAATTTTGATATGAGTTTAGAAGGTAAAGTAGTAGTAATTACCGGCGCATCAAGCGGAATCGGAGAATCCTGTGCTTATGAGTTTGCGAAAAGAGGAGCTCATGTGGTGCTTGCCGCTCGGCAATATGTGAAGCTTTGCCAAATTACTCAGCAAATTCATGAAAAATACAAAGTAAAAACGCTTGCTATCCAAACAGATGTAAGTATAGAAGAAGATTGTAAGCATTTAATGTTGCAAACCATTTCCACTTTTGGCCAGATAGATATTTTAGTGAACAATGCAGGCATTTCTATGCGGGCTTTATTTAAAGATCTGGATTTGGAAGTACTAAAGAAAGTAATGGATATTAACTTCTGGGGTACGGTTTATTGCACTAAATATGC
>DASSWV010000096.1:0-7202 GCA_035704545.1 Pelobium sp. | reverse complement strand
GGGAAGTTTAAATTAAAATCAATCTGCGGGTTAAGCAAAGAACCTTTTAATAACATTTCTGCTTCTGCAAGCACCCGTAAGTTCTGGTCTCTGTCAGGCAAGGTACGCCCAGCGGCACTGTATAACGGAGCCAAAGATGCTCTTGTAGTATAACTAGCATTTAGATTGATCTCTGCGTCACTTGGGTCACCGGTCCACCTAATGGTCCCTCCTTTTTTAATATCAAAGGTTTTATCAATAAGGTTGTTGGCCGTAAAATCAAACTGCCCAGCATCAATAATATAATCGCCTTTCATTTCAAAATCGCCCAAACTGGTAATTTTCAAATTAAGCTGTGCGGTCCCTTGACCTGTTAAATTTCCCACTTCAGTTAATATATTGGCCGTAGTTCCTTCATCAATACTAAGGTCGAACTCCATGGTTAAACCGTTAAAATAGTTGACTGTTTGTTTTTTGTTTAATGAAGAATCTTTTGAAACGTAAATGATAAAGTCATGAGAACTAACAGTGGATGCGCCATTTAACGGAATGGTAAATTCGGTATTTTCTTCTGCTTTAGCCTTAATGTTGATTTTCATTGCATCCGTTGGGCCTACAAAAGTAAACTTACCCGTGGCAAATGCTTTTCCGAAGTAAAGCGGATTGTCTCTGGCGGTGGTGTTCAGCGCCATAAAATTGTTCGCATTTATCTCAGCGGTAATGGTGGGGTTTTCTGGCTTGCGTAAATCAACCGTACCATTAGCTATTGCGGTATTGCCGTTTACATCAGTTAATTTAAGGTTGTCTATTTGTATCACGCTGTTTCCAACACTTACCTTGTGTGTAAAAGTATAAGCTGTTTTAAGATAGTTGACCGTGATACCTGTGTTTATAAAATCTATCGTACCATCAATCTTGGGATTATTAAACTTGCCGGTGACCTGTAAATCAGAACTTATTTGACCTTTTAAATTGGAAACCAAATTTTTCACAAAAGGCTCTAGAATCACCAGTTCGGTTTTATCTAAAACAACATCCAAATTAAGGTTGTTGGTTTCGCTCTTGATATCGATAGAGCCTTTCACATCCATCGTTTCAGCGTTTCCTTTAATAATGCTGGCTTCTACATCAATTTTATTGGTTGAATTATTATAGACCGCAAGCGTTTTTAAATTACCAATAATTGTGTTGTTATATTTTAAGGTATCAATAGCTAAATCTGATTTAAGATTCGGCGTTCCTAAAATTCCTGAAAGGTTCGCTGTGCCGTTAATTGTGCCTGCCAGATCCACTCCGTATGCTTTAGTAACTTGGCTTAAGGAAGACATTTTGAAATTCTCGATCACAATTTCTAATCCATCCTCTTCTTTTTTAGAGATGGCACCGTTAATGGCGATAAGTTGATCGTTAAAACTAAGTTCGAAATTCTCTATAAAAGTTCGATCGTCTTCAAACTTAATCCTTACTTGATCTTTAATTTTCCAGGTCTGGTTATCAATGATAACATCAGAAGGCAACAGGCTTAATTGCGCTAAGGTATCAGTGCCAAACTTTACTAAACCGTATAAATCCAGCTGGTTTACCGCATCTTTATCAGATAACTTTACGTTGAAAGTAAGGCTGTCATTTCTTAAGGTATTTTGGATAATGATGTTTTGTACAAAAGCGCCACCCTCAGAAAACTGTACTTTATCCATAGACACAATAGCTTCCAGAGACTTGCTATTGGTGTTTTGATCAATAATGATGTTGCTGAATGTAATGTCATTATAGGTCAACGTTTTTACAAAACCACTGAGTGTAACGGTATCCTTGCTGGAGTTGAATTTGCCATAAAATGCTCCCCTTTCCGGAATTTTTAATTCGGGGATAAACAAACTCGATAGGTAATCAAAGTTTTTTAAATCCACACGGAACTCAAAGTTTTGATTTTTAGACGGTACTATAACAGCATTGTAAGAGGGGATATATTTTTTTACGATGGTTTTAAACGCCGATGGAAGTGTGTTTAAATCGTATTCTCCCTTAATCTGTGCGTCTCCAATGTTTGAGGTAAGCGCCAATAGCCTGTCTTTACCTACGCCTTCAGCTATCAGCTCTACCGAGTCAACAATCACAGATTTCGTCGTATTGGTCAACCTTAAATCCTGAATATTAAACTGACCTTGAATATTTGCTAAACTGTTCCCCTTAAAATTCGAGTTGATATCCGCATCAATTGAAACCGTGTCTTTACCAAAATTAAGCTTATGCAGATTGGTGTTTTTTATCTGAGCGATAAAGTTAAACTCGGGCAGTCTTGGGTTAAGGTTGGCTTTTCCGTCAAAGTTGAGCTTAATGTTTTTATCATTAATGTTGAGCTCGCCATCAAATACTTGCTTATTGATGTTCCCGTTTAAATCTATATTTCTATAACTGTAGTTATTGAATTCAAAGTAGGTGGCTTTAACGTCTAGTTTTTCTGTAAGCTTATCAAGCTCAAAACCTCGGCCATCAACATTTGCGACAAAAGAAGTTCGTTTTATAGATTTTTCGTCAATTAATTCGCCCAAGTTAAAATCAATTGCTTGTATTTTACCACTATAAGAAGGCACCTTATTGCTGTTAATTTTCATGTTAACGTCTGATTTTATCTGCCCTAGCTTAGTTTTAAAATCTCCGTAAGCAATAAAATCATTAAAAAAACCTGTAAACTGACCTTTAAAATTGATGTTCCCGAATTTGCTAATTATAACAGGCAACTTATTTTTTTTGGTACCTGTTAGGCGTTCAATAATGTAATCAACATCTGCTTTGTTAGAGTAAATCTGCTTAAAATTAAGGTCTAAGAAAGCATTTTTTGCATCTGGCAGGCCTTTCACTTCAAAATCTCCTTTTATATAGGTGGTTTTTCCGGCTTTTATCAGCAAGTCCTTCGCTCTTAAATTATTCACTTTACCCTTAATAGTTCCGGTTACATATATCGGAAGCGACATATAATTGATCTGTGGTGCAAAAAAAGCAATGTCTTTGGTGTGTATTTTTGCATCTTTAAAATGCCCTTCCATGGTTACCTTATTCTCCACATCATCAAAATCCACATAGCTTTTAAACTTCATGCTAAAATAATCCCGTAAAACTGTATTCGGAGTTTTAAGATAAAGCTGCTCTAAAACAATCCGGTCTGATGTGATAGTGGCACCCGCCGTAAGGTTATCCAGCACAAAACCACTCCGCTCTTTAAAGGTTAGCTTGTTAATTTGCGCTTTAAGGATGTAATCTTTGGTATTTATATTTTTTAAGTCAGTGCTTAAACTGTTGATATGCACATCATCGTAATTAACCCCATTAATCACGGTATCTGGTTTTCTGTAGTTTTTATATTTAAAATCGAGGTTACGTATACTTGCGCTATTGAGCAAAAAGTCAAAAGGTTTCTTTTTAACAGTATCCACCACGCCACTGTTAAAGTAGTTAATGATAAAAGAAAGATTTGTAGTGCTATCTTTATAGCTCTTTAAATGAAAAGTGCTGTTGTCTAATTCGATATGTTCTAAAATAATTTTACGTTCTGTAAAGGGTGCAAAATAATTGATATCTACAGTAAGTTTAGGCGCATTTAATAAAGTGTCTTTGTCTAAATCGGCAATATAAAAACCTTCTAAAACTAAAGACTTAAAGGGTTTTAGGTATAAACTTTCAATTTTTACTTGCGTGTTTAGCTCCTCTGATAAAAAAATTGCGGCTTTTTTGGCGGCCCAGGTCTGTACAGATTTAAATTGTAAAGAAAAAATAAGACCTGCCAACAATAAGATGAGGACAACAAGGGTGTAAAGCGTTATTTTGAATACTTTTTTAATATTTTTGTTTTTTTAAAATTAAAACCCTCATTTGTGTCAATTATTCTCGGGATCGAATCCTCTTGTGATGAAACCTCTGCTTCTGTTTGTATAGACGGTAAAATAGTGTCTAATATTATAGCTAACCAAACTATCCACGAACTTTATGGTGGCGTAGTACCCGAGTTAGCCTCGCGTGTGCACCAACAAAACATTGTTCCGGCTGTTCAACAGGCAATTAATGTTGCGAAAATACATAAAAAACAGATAGATGCAGTAGCTTTTACCAGAGGTCCAGGCTTGCTGGGATCGCTTTTAGTGGGCACTTGCTTTTCTAAGGCTTTTGCTTTAGCAAATAACATTCCGCTAATTGAGGTTAACCACATGCAGGCTCATATTTTGGCACATTTTATTGATGAGCCTAAACCTCGGTTCCCGTTTTTATGCTTAACCGTTTCTGGCGGACACACGCAAATAGTTTTGGTAAAAGATTACTTTGATATGGAAGTAGTGGGCGAAACCTTGGACGATGCTGCCGGAGAAGCTTTTGATAAAACTGCCAAAATTTTAGGTTTGCCTTATCCTGGCGGGCCATTGGTTGATAAAAATGCCAAACTAGGCGACGCAAATAAGTACAAATTTACCGAACCTCAGATCCCTGCACTTAACTTTAGCTTTAGCGGATTAAAAACTGCGATTCTGTATTTTGTACGGGATAACCTTAAAGAAAATCCTGATTTTTTAGCCGATAACATGAACGACATCTGTGCATCTGTGCAGAGCCGGATTGTTTCTATCCTGCTCAATAAGTTAAAAAAAGCTACAGTGCAGTATCAAATAAAAGACGTTGCCATTGCCGGTGGCGTTTCTGCTAATTCGGGTTTGCGTGACGGTTTAAACGCAATGGCCGAAAAAGAGGGGTGGAATGTTTTTATTCCTAAGTTTGAATACTGTACTGATAATGCTGCAATGATTGCGATTGCGGGTTATTACAAATTTTTAGCGAAGGATTTTGTAGGGCAAGATGTGGCGCCATTGGCGAGAATGCCTTTTTAATGTATTTTCGGTTTTAGCCGGAAGCTATTTTTAAGAAATGAAATATCTGATAGTAGGTTTAGGAAATATAGGTTCGGAATATGCCGATACACGCCATAACATTGGTTTTATGGTCTTGGATCAATTAGCGAAAGAAGCTGGCGCAAGTTTTTCAACCATGAAGTTGGCGACATACACTGAAGTAAACCATAAAGGACGGACTTTGTGTTTGATAAAACCCACCACTTACATGAATTTAAGCGGTAAAGCGGTAAGGCACTGGATGCAGGAACTTAAAATCCCGATTGAAAATGTACTGATTGTGGTAGATGATCTGGCAATTCCGTTTGGTTCTGTACGGATAAAGCCTAAAGGTAGTGCCGCCGGGCATAACGGATTAAAAAGTATTGAAGGCTTACTGGGCTCTAACGAATATGCTCGCTTGCGCTTTGGCGTAAGTGATAATTTCGCTAAAGGCCGACAAGTTGATTATGTGTTGAGCGGTTTTGATGACGATGAAATACCTGCATTACCTGCTTTGATCGATAAATCAATTGACATGATTAAAGCTTTTGTAACGATTGGGATTGAGCTGACCATGACTAATTTTAATAAGAAGTAGGACGGAGAGGCGAGTCAGAGACTGTTTTTATTATTGAATCCGGAGAGACGCTTCGCTGAACTCTCTGGACAGGTAAGGAGCTCCATGAGCGATTTCTTTACCCGTAATAGGTGCGTTAACGATAGAAGCGACATCCTTTTTGTCCGCCAGCTGGCGGACAAAAAGATATAGCGTATAGCGTGTTAAAACGCCCAAATCATTATCAATTTTGTTATCAATAATCGAACTTAGGTTACTTATATTCCTCTACATAAATTGAAGGTTCAGAAAATTTTAAAATTGCTGTTTCCAACGCTTAATCAAACAAATTTTTAAATAGCTACAAAATTCTACCTCTTCACTATCAAGACTCTGGTTACCGTTTCCTTATTGCCTATCAGTTTTATCAGATAGCTAGCCGAGGGCAAATCTCTTACCTCCATAGCCACCTCTGTTGCTTGTACGGGTATTATTTTTTTCTGTATTAACTTTCCGTTTAAGTTTATCAATTCAATGATGCTAAACCTTCCCGATTCAAATAGAACGTTTACCACATCATGCCCTGGGTTGGGGTAAACTGTTATTTTAGGCTCATTTGCTAAAGTCACTTTTGCACTTCTTATTCCTAATTCCTTTCTCTTTTCGTCTAAATCTACTTGTACCAATTTGTAATAATTATTTCCGCTTTTTGGTGTTTTATCCAAATAGTTGTACAAGTTACGTTGGTTGCTGTTTCCTTTTCCTTTTATGGCGCCTATCACTGCAAAGTTTTGTCCGTCTGTTGATCTTGATACTTCAAAATAATCATTATTCTGTTCAGAAAAAGTATCCCATGATAACATTACAGTTCCGTCTGTTAGTAGTTTTGCATTGTATTCATTTAAACTTACTGGTAAAGTTGTTCCAGCTACGATATCGAAGTTAGCGGCTACTGTTCCTCCATTGCCATCATTTGCTATTACATCTATACTTACCGTACCCACATTTGCATTCAATGGTGTGCCTGAAAATGTTCTTGTTGCTCCATCAAAACTTAACCATGTTGGTAAATTTCCTCCACCGCTTAATTGTGCCGTGTAGGTGAACGTTGTATTTACATCCGCATCAGCAAATGTGTTTGTCGCAAACTGAAAGCTGAATGCTTGATCTTCTGTTGCGTTTTGATCTGGTCGGCGGGTTTGAGTTGATTGAATTCGGTATCACTTATAACTTCTTCATATTGTGAAAGCTGCAATAGAAATGGCACCATTTTCTTGCTGTTGAGCAGGAATTAAGAGGTAAACTGGCGATTAATTTTCTTTTTGACGAAAATTTTTTTTATACTATTGCTAGTTATCGGGTAATTTAAACTACCATCACTTATCTTTTCGCTTCAACACCTTCCCTCTTGGCTCATCACTTTCATGGAGTACAATAGCTGAATGTAAGAAACTTGCCGCCTCTGCAGAATCTATCACTTTGGTGGCACTGCGTTCTAACATCGCTGATTCAAAATCCGTCAATACACTTTTTCTAATCCCTGCTTCTCTCCAATTAGATAAAGGTCTGCACTCTTTGAAGATTCCGCGAGCTAGCGCCAAGGCATCCAACAATGCTTGGTTTGCACCTTGTCCTTTAAACGGACTCATCGGGTGAGCGGCATCTCCAATCAAAGTCACCCTTCCACCTTTCTCTAACAATTCTGATCGAAGTAATTCCCGATCATAAACTGGATAGCCTGAAACCTGAGCAGCCAAAGTTGCCTTCAAAATTTGAGGAATGGGATGGTG
>DASSWV010000032.1:0-10699 GCA_035704545.1 Pelobium sp. | reverse complement strand
AATTTCCCTGTTGATAGTCCTCCGAGAATGGATAAAACCAAATTTAAAGCTAGAGCTAGAGATTAAAATGGGGAATATATTCAACGAAGATTTTAGAGATTTTATTCATGAGCTTAACAGTGCAGAAGTGCGCTATGTTTTAGTTGGAGGCTTTTCTGTGATTTTACATGGACACTCACGGACGACCGGAGATATGGATATTTGGGTGGAAAGAACTTCTGAAAATTACCGCAAACTGAAGATAGCTTTTGCTAAGTTTGGGATGCCAGTTTTCGACATGAATGAAGCCAATTTTTTAGACCATCCCAGTTGGGATGTTTTTACTTACGGTATTCCACCTTCTGCAATTGATATAATGGTTAATTTAAAGGGATTAAATTTTGAAGATTGTTATAAGGAAGCTGTAGATTTTTTAGAGGATGAGCTAAGGATAAAAACAATCAATCTACAGCATTTGATTAAAGCGAAGGAAGCTTCTAATCGTCCGAAAGATGTTGACGATATTCAAAATCTAAAAGGTAAGAGCCCAAAATAAGTTTTTGATTAAAAGAATATGAAACATTTTTTCCGTGAGTTGTTCCAATATAACTTTGATTTTAACCAAGAGGTTTCCGAGATTTTGCTTGAAAAAGCTGAAATAGTTACACTGAAAACAACTGAACTTTTTGGTCACTCTTTAAGTGCTCATCAAATCTGGAATACACGTGTACTAAAAAATCAAGAACAGTTTTTGGTTTGGCAAATTCATGAAGCTTCGGACTATAAAAGTATTGATCAAAGTAATTATCAAAACAGTTTAACTATTATTCAAGATTATAATTTGGAGGAAATTGTAAGCTACCAAAATACAAAAGGCGATATATTTACGAATAATATTCGTGACATTTTGTTCCACGTTATCAATCACTCTACTTACCATCGGGCGCAAATTGCTATGGAGTTGAAAGCTAAAGGGATTCAACCGCCTTTGAGCGATTGGATTTTATACAAGCGATGAAGTATATTCAAAAATCGGGTTAAAAAGAAATCATAAAGAAACGGTAACAATCAGTTTTGGTGTCCATTAGGCAAAAAATTACGTTAGGCGATTTAGAGCTTAGACAAAGTAAAACCCTCCAAAAATGAAACACTAAAGACTATCCAACCACCAGCCAACGTTTTGCTATTCGTCTTCAAAAACTGCATCAATGCTAAGTACAAAGTTTGGTAAAACGGTAGAAGTTACCTGCTCGCTCAGTGTAAATAGCTTTGAAGGCTGATATTGGCTTGTTTCATCTAAAGTGTATATCAGTAACGTTTTATCTCCTGGGCTTACTATCCAATATTCTTTTACGCCAAACTCTTCGTAAACTTTGTACTTGAGTAGCAGCTCTTTTTTGTTGTTGCCCGGAGATAAAATTTCTACTACCAAATCCGGAGCGCCCAAACAACCACGGTCGTCAAGCTTGCTTTTGTCGCAAATCACGCATAAATCGGGCTGTAATACGGTGTATATATCTTTATCGGCTTTGCTTGTTTGCGGAAAGCGTACATCGAAAGGTGCTGTGTAAACATCGCAGGGTTTGCCTTGGAGAAAATTTGCGAAATCCCTTAACAAATTAACAGATATTTTTTGATGGACTCTTGAAGGAGCCGGACTCATTTTATAGATCTTACCTTTAATAAGTTCGAGCCTTTCATCAAAAAGCCAGTTAAGGTAACTTGCATAGCTATAAGTCAATGATTCGTCGATATCGTTTAACGAATATACTTTTTCATCGGGCTGTGGATATGTTTTTACTTCCTCCATACACAAATATACAAAATAGACTTAACCTTATAACTAATTAAAAATGAGGAGAAACGTAAGGAATTTAATCCCAAATTAAGGGAGGAGGACTTGCACAAACAAATCTATGTCAAAGTTTTTGATATTTCGAAACGTTTGCGCTGATTTTCCTAAAAACAAAAAAGGCTTCCGAGAGTGATCCCGAAAGCCTTGCTATTTATTTTGTTTTTTTTATTAATCTATTTTATTTTCATTTTTTTTGATAAGCTCTACTACGAATGGTGTAGCCACAAATAGTGAAGAATAAGTACCAAAAATAACACCTATTAACATAGCGAAAGAGAATCCTCTTAAAATTTCTCCACCGAAGATGAAAAGAATAATTAAAACAAATATGGTTGACATACCTGTTACTACGGTTCTGCTTAAAGTGCTGTTTAACGCATTGTTAATAATTACCGGAAGTGGTTCTTTTTTAGTTCTATTATCGTTTAGGTATTCCCTAACCCTATCGAAAACTACTACGGTATCGTTAATTGAGTAACCCATAACTGTTAATACAGCTGCTATAAATGCTTGATCTATATCTAAAGAGAATGGTACAAAACCATTTAAGAGCGAGAATATGGCTAATAATACTAAAACATCATGAGCTAAAGCTAAAACCGCAGCCAATCCAAATGCCCATTTGCGGAAACGAACTAAGATATATAAGAACACAGCTGTAATTGCTAGTACTACAGCATAAATTGCATCTGTCTTAATGTCATTTGCTACAGTTGGGCCAACCTTTTGAGCATCTTTTATCTCGTATTTTATGTTTAGCTTACTTAATCCTTCATTTAACTTTCCTTCTACTGTTTTTTCAACATTTGGAGAGTTATCGTTAATTAAATAATCTGTTGTAATTCTTACCCCATCACCATAACTTTTAACTTCCGGAGCATCATCTTCGAAAGCATCTTTTAATGCATCTCTAACTTCTAATGTGCTTACTTCTGTTTGAAAATCCACTACATAAGTTCTTCCTCCTTGGAAATCTACGCCTAAACTAAAACCTCTTGTGAAAATAGAGATAATACCTGCTATGATGATAATAGAAGATAGTATGTAGAATTTACGACGACCTTTTATGAAATCAAAATTAGAATCTTGAAATAATTTTTTAGTTAGAGAGGTAGAGAATGATATCATTTTATCTTTGTCGATATATCTTTCTAAGATTAATCTACTGATAAAAATGGCAGTAAACATTGAGATAACAATACCAATTACTAATGTAGTTGCAAAACCCAGGATTGGGCCCGAACCTAAAACCATCAAAATTATACCTGTAATTAAAGTTGTAACGTTTGAATCTATAATAGCAGAGTATGCGTTTGTAAAGCCATCTGCAACTGCCAACCTTAATGATTTGCCTAATTCCAGTTCTTCTTTGATACGTTCATAAATTAAAACGTTGGCATCTACTGCCATACCAATTGTTAATACTAAACCTGCAATACCGGGTAATGTCCAAACTGCACCAATAGAAGCCATCACCCCGATAAGGAAAAATAAATTGGCTAAAAGTGCTATGTTTGCTATCCATCCTGCTTTGCTGTAGTAAAATACCATAAATAGTAATACTACAATTACTCCAGCAATGGATGAAACTAAACCTTTGTCTATAGATTCTTGTCCTAAAGTTGGCCCTACTACATATTCTCCAACAATTTTTGCCGGAGCGGGGAGCTTACCTGCTTTTAAAACATTTGCTAAATCTTTTGTTTCGTCAACTGTAAAGTTTCCAGAGATGGAAGAAATTCCGTTAGGGATTTCACCGGACACTCTTGGTGCGGTGTAAACCATGTTATCTAAAACAATAGCTACACATTTATTGTCGTCTTCGCTTGATGGGGAACCGGCTGCCGCTGCTGTAATTTTTTTCCACGCTCTTGCACCATCAGTATTCATAACCATTACTACCTCCGGATTTCCACGTTGGTCAAAATCTTCACGGGCATTAGAAATAACGTCTCCTTCTAAAGCTGGCTCTCCGTTTGGTCCTGTTGCTTTAATGGCGTACAACTCAAAAACTTTGGTGTCAGGGCTGGCTGGTTTCACACCCCATAATAATTTTAAGTTGTTTGGGATTAGGCTTGCAATATCTTTTTCGGCAAAAATAGCATTCACTTTTGCTGTGTCGCTTTCTAACGCATAACCTACTATTGGGCCGGGGCGTAAACCTTGCTGTCCGTCTTGTCCTTGAAAAGTTGCAGGAGATAGAATTGCAAAAAGCGGGTTTGTTTTTGCTAAAGCATCCACATTTGCAGAATCCTTGTTAGTAGAATCTTTCTTTGCATTTAACAAAGCTGGTTTATCTGTGTTGGCTGTTGCTTCAGTGGTGTCAGTTTTAACAGCTGTTGCTTCTGTTTTAGGTTGTTTTGCAGCTAAAATATTGTTGATGTTTTGCAACAAGGGGAAAATCTCTTGGTTGTCAAAAGTTTCGTAAAATTCTAACTTTGCAGAACCTTGTAATAGTTTACGTACTCTTTCTTTTTCGGTTACGCCCGGAAGCTCTACCAAAATACGGTTAGAACCTTCTTGTAGCTGAATATTTGGTTGTGTTACACCAAACTTGTCAATACGTGTTCTTAATATATTAAAAGAACGTTCAACAGCAGAGGTAGCCTGTTTATCTAAAAAAATCTTAACCTCGTTATTTGATGCGTTTAACTTAATGTCTTCTGCATTTTCTTTAGTGGCAAAAAAAACAGAAAGTTTGCCATTAGGGTTTAATTTTTCATACTCGTTAACAAAAAGAGTAACTAAGTCATCCTGTGAGGTTGCTAACCTTTTTTCGGCGTTTGCCAAAGCTTGGTTAAATTTTTCATCACTTGGGTTGTTGGCTAAACTTTTGATCAATGCAGATAATTCAATCTCCATTGTTACGTTCATACCACCTTTTAAATCCAAACCAAGTTGAATTTCTTTTTGTTTAACGTATTTGTAAGTATGGCCAAGTATAGGATAAACAGGCTGGTTAGAAACCGAGTCTAAATATCTTTTTTCTTTTACAGGGTCTCCGTTAGCGTACTCTCTAGCATCGTTTTCTACCTTATTAGTAACGAAAGTGAAAGATAGTGCATATAAACATAGTAGTGTTAGTACAATTGCTACAAACTTAATAAGTCCTTTTTGTTGCATTTTTTTTAATTGATGTGTATGATATTGCTGGTTTTATTCAAGAGGGCAAAGCTAATTAAATTTTTAATTTATAAAATCCCTAAGCGCTAATTTATTAGCTAATGTTTTTTTAGAATCAAGAAAGTGAAATTATAGGCGTGTTTCTCATCTTTTTGATGTTGCTGCCGCCACTTAACTTCCCAATTTAGCGCTTCCAAATTAGGGAAAAAGGTATCTGCATCAAAAGTTGCGTCAACTTTGGTTAGGTAAATTTGGGCCACGTCTGCCAAGGCTTGGCGATAAATTTCTCCACCTCCAATTACAAAGTATTCTTCCTCGTTTTTACATGCGTTAATGGCGTTTCCAAGATTGTTGAAAACCTCCACACCATCAATTTTTAGATCTGCTTGCCGACTGATCACAATATTTCTACGGTTTGGCAAAGGTTTGCCTACTGATTCATATGTTTTTCGGCCCATAATTACGCTATGTCCAGAAGTTACTTTTTTAAAGAATTTAAGGTCATTTGGTAAATGCCACAAAAGCTGATTGTTTTTGCCAATTCCGTTTTCTTGATCGGTAGCTACAATAATAGATAAGCCTTTAAACTTTCCAAGGGGGACTTCCTGGTCCTCGGTAATTTGCATGGTCGTTATGGTTTTTATTTGAGTGAAGCCAAATATAGTATTTTTTGGTTAAGCCGATAATTATTAACCACAGTGTAAAAGGAGGTTTTTTTTTACTGAGAGGAGTAGAGTTGATGTGTTTTTTTAAACCACGGAGGATGCAGTGGTCATGAAGTTGGGATTGTTTACCCGTTTATAGCGATCCGCCAGCTGGCGGAGTGGCAATCTGCTTGTTCTTTTGTACAAACCCATTCTTCCATCACTCCAATCCTCCTAATCATCGAAATTTTAAGCTTTAACTTATTTTGGTATAAACCGCATACTCAAGGAATTTACGCAATGGCGGGTGTTTTTAGCTGTAAAACGTTCGCCTTCAAAAACGTGTCCTAAATGTCCGCCACAGTTAGTGCAAACAATCTCCACTCGTCTTCCATCAGCGTCAGGCACTCTTTTTACAGCGCCTGTAATTTCATCATCAAAACTAGGCCACCCACAGTGCGATTCAAATTTATCTTCTGATGTGTATAAAGGTATGTTGCATTGCCTGCAAATGTAGGTTCCGGCTTCTTTTAAATTGGTATATTCTCCCATAAAAGGCCTTTCAGTTCCTTTATGTAGGATAACGTATTCTTCTTCGGGGGTTAGTTTATTGAGTTCCATGATAACCGTTTTTTTGTTTCAACTATAACGTAAAAAGCTTAAATAAGTTCTATTCGCTCAGCATTTTTTGATATTCTTGTTTCAGTTCCAACAAACAGTTAGCGCACAAACAAGCTTCGTAGTTTTCCGAAACATATTGTACCTCATTCAAATTTAACGACACTTTGCTGCACTGACATTGCGTATAATTATTGGCTTTGCACTCAATTTTTTGGTGGCAACGTTCACAAATGATGATTTCGTGTTTAGTGTAGTTGGATGTGGTCATTTAATTGAGCCGGTTTAAATTTATCTAATAAGGTTTTCTGCGATTATATAATAAGGATAAAAAAGATGAAAATATTGCGAATTTATCTGATAAACAATGTGTTAAATAAGAATTCAATCAAGACCGGGCGAGATATTCTTTATGTACAACATTTCGACCAATTTCTGTTTAATTTTGAACATTGACAAATCTGTTTTCAAATCGAAATCAATGCAGATTACAACTTTAAATTCTGCCTCCCTAAGCCAAAGTTGTCTGATTGCAAGATACTGCATTGAAATTAACTTCTGAATCTATAGGTATTGAACTGAAAGCTGATTGCGTTGGCGATAGGATTGGTGTTTGTTGAATAAATTTTTAACACCTGATATAAAGGAAGTCTGCAATTTTGTTTGTGCAGAAAAAAGGGTTGAAAGGATTAAGAAAAGCAAAGATTTAGTGGTTTTGGCAGTTTTGCTGAGTGCCCTTAGTGCTGTGGTAGTTGGACTGATTATTTTTTAACCAAAAATATTTTAATGCCATTCCTGCTTTATCGTTTTTACTGTTCTAATTTGTTGGGTTCTTTGTGAAACTAGGTTAAGCCTCCAAAATTTATCTGTTAAAAAAACATTCTCTTTTTGATTTTAGCAAAATCTTTTTTAACCTTTAGCAATAATTAATTTTACATGGCATTAAATTACGTTTGGGTCGCCTTTTTTATTGTTTCTTTTGCCGTGGCTTTGGTTAAGCTGATTTTTTTTCAGGATTATCAGATTTTCCAGACTATTGTGAATAGCACTTTTGACATGTCTAAAACCGGAGCCGAGATTTCTTTAGGGCTAATTGGCCTAATGACTTTTTGGCTAGGCATTATGAAAATTGGCGAAAAAGGAGGGATGATCACAATTTTCGCTAAGATTGTGGGACCGTTTTTTAGTAAAATTTTCCCCGAGATCCCCAAAAACCATCCGGCAATGGGATCTATTTTAATGAATTTTTCCGCCAATATGTTAGGGTTGGATAATGCTGCAACACCTTTGGGTTTAAAAGCCATGAAGGAACTGCAAGAAATCAACCCTGATAAAGAAACTGCTTCCAATGCACAGATCATGTTTTTGGTGCTCAACGCTTCCAGCTTGGTATTAATACCAACCAGCATCATGGCTTTCCGTAAAGCAGCAGGAGCGGCAGACCCATCAGATATTTTTGTTCCTTGTTTATTGGCAACTTTTTTTTCTACGCTGGTGGGCTTGGTAGCCACAGCCACTTATCAAAGAATCAACCTCTTTCAAAAAACCATCCTCATTTATCTAGGAAGCGCGGCCTTGGTTATTGGCGGTACACTATATTACTTCACTACGCTTTCGCAGGATCAGATCGGAATTGTTTCTAGTGTTGTGGGCAATGTGATGTTGTTCAGTATTATTTTGTCTTTTATATCATTGGCATTATTTAGAAAGATCAACGTATTCGAAACTTTTATTGAAGGGGCCAAAGAAGGTTTTGAGATTTCCGTGAAAATCATCCCTTATTTAGTGGCAATTTTAGTTGCGGTAGGAGTTTTTAGAGGTTCTGGCGCATTAGATTTTTTGGTGAGCGGTGTGGAGTATTTGGTGGCTTTAGCCGGATTAGATACCGGTTTTGTGCCAGCCTTGCCAGTGGCATTTATGAAACCTTTAAGTGGGAGCGGAGCCCGGGGACTAATGGTAGAACTGATGAATACCAGCGGAGCGGATAGTTTTGCTTCGCGAGTAGCCTGTGTAATCCAAGGCTCTACGGAAACCACCTTTTATGTTTTGGCAATTTATTTTGGTTCGGTTTCCATTAAAAAAACCAGACATGCCCTACCTGCTGCGCTCATGGCGGAGCTAGCAGGTGTTTTAGCGGCCATATTTGTCGCCTATATATTTTTTAAATGATGAAGCCATAGTGGTTTTGGACAGGTGAATAGGTCTATGATTGCTTCATTACAATTAACAACAAATAAACAACAGATGAAAAAAAGAATTGCATTAATAGCCCACGATGGCAAAAAAGCAGAAATGGTTGGTTTTGTGAAAGACCATTGGAATGTTTTATCTCGAATGGATTTGGTTGCAACAGGAACCACCGGCGGTTATGTTGAGCAGACAGGACTAACTGTAAACAAGAAACTTAGCGGCCCAAAGGGCGGCGATGCTCAAATTGCAGCCATGGCAGCCGAGGATTTGTTGGATGGAATTTTGTTTTTTAGAGATCCGCTGGGGAAGCATCCGCATGAACCAGATGTACAAATGTTAATGCGTATTTGCGATGTGCATAATGTGCCTATTGCCACTAATCCTGCTACGGCGAGGTTGATTTTGGAAGCGTTGGCGGATGATTAATACTTGGTAACCCTGTTATTACAAGGAGTGCAATGATGTGGTAATCTGCAAACGACGGAGCTCCAATTAACCCCGTCATTACGAGGAGTACGACGACGTGAAAAAAACGATAAAATAAACACCTTTGTTACTTTCCTCGCCATCAGTAAATCGCCATAGAATCCTTACCTTTAAACCAACGTAACATCATCATCTCATGATAAAAATACTATTCTTAGGGTTCTTATTCATCAGCGTAAGCACATTTGCACAAAAAAGTTTAACGCCAGAAATGCTTTGGCAATTAGGCAGAGTAAGTGGCGAAAAGCTGACGGCAGATAAAAATTCCGTGATATATGGCGTTTCCAATTACGATTTAGAAAGCAATAAATCCGAAAGAAATTTGTACAGCATCCCACTAAAAGGTGGCAAGGCAAAACAGATCAGCAAAACGATAGGGTCAGAAAGTGTACTGGAAGTTGATGCTAAGACCGGGAAAATTATTTATACTTATAAAGGTCAGCTTTGGGAGATGAATGCCGATGGAACTGCCATTAAGCAATTAACCAACTATGAAGGCGGACTTGAAAACGTTCGTTTATCGCCCAACGGAAAGCATATTATGTTTAGTAAAGATGTGGCGATGGTGCAAAACGTTGCCAGTGACAAATATCCGGATTTACCGAAGTCAAACGCGTACATCTATACGGATTTAAATGCCCGCCATTGGGACACTTGGGAAGATGGAAATTTTTCTCATGTTTTTGTTGCCGATTATAACAAAGGTGCCATCAGCAATGAAACTGATATCATGAAAGATGAGCCTTACGAAGCGCCACAAAAACCATTCGGAGGGACAGAAGATATGATTTGGTCGCCAGATAGCAAGTCTGTTTTATACGTTTCTAAAAAGAAATACGGAAAAGACTATGCCCAAAGCACCAACACAGATATTTACCGTTATGAACTAAAAAACAAGCATACTTTTAACTTAACTAGCGGAATGTTGGGCTACGATACGCAACCTGCTTTTAACAAAGATGGTTCTAAGCTAGCTTGGACAAGTATGGCGGAAGACGGCTATGAGTCCGATAAAAACGATATTCTGGTTTTTGATTATCAAACCAATGAATGCCATAATTTAACCAAAAATTGGGACGAAACGGTAAGCAGTTTTGTGTGGAGCGAAGACAATTCGAAAATCTATTTTTTAGCAGTATACAAAGGAACTCAACAAATTTTTGAGCTTTCTTTAAATAATGATTTGTCGAAAAACACTGAAAAAAATATCCGTATGCTAACTAATGGTCGTTGGGATATTAACGGAATTGTTGGTCAAGCGGGCAATACTTTAGTGGTTTCTCGTACCGATATGAACCATTCGGCAGAGTTGTTTAAAGTGAATATAAATTCGGGAGATTTAACAGAATTGACCCATGTAAATAAAGCGGTTTATGATGATTTAGCGATGAGCGAGATTGAAGCAAGAACCGTAAAAACCACCGATGGGAAAGACATGCTGACCTGGGTGATTTACCCTCCTGGATTTGACCCGACTAAAAAATACCCAACTTTATTATATTGCCAAGGTGGTCCGCAATCGGCACTGTCGCAGTTTTACTCGGTAAGGTGGAATTTTCAGTTGATGGCTGCGCAAGGTTATATTGTGGTGGCACCCAATAGGAGAGGAATGCCCGGTTACGGTGTGGAATGGAATAGGGCAATCAGTGGAGATTGGGGCGGACAACCGATGAAAGATTACCTTTCTGCCATTGATGATATTGCAAAAGAGCCGTATGTAGATAAAGACCGTTTAGGTTGCGTGGGCGCAAGTTATGGCGGTTATTCGGTTTTTATGTTGGCGGGAATGCATGAAAACAGATTT
>DASSWV010000548.1:0-3319 GCA_035704545.1 Pelobium sp. | reverse complement strand
GTTGGGAGTTTCGTAGTATTTACTTCCGTTCATGCTTACATCCATCCAGCCTAAATCATCTGCCAGGATAAAAACAATATTCGGTTTTTTATTTTGGGCTAAGCTAAGTTTCAAGGAAACAAAACATAAACACACTAAACTTAGGATAACTATTTTCAATTTCATCATCTTCATTATTTATTCGGTTTTTTGGTATCTATATTTAAAACGGGCATTTGGCGCAGTATCACCTTGGTCCAGCCACAATAATGGGTCGCCGGTTTCTATGTTATCTGTCCATTTAAAATCAAGGGTAAATTTGTTTCCAACTAACAACAACATACTTTTCGGGATTTTTAATTCCATTTCATTTCCACTGCTTTCCACGGTTATCAAACCATTGCTCACCCATGTTCCGTTTTCGTTATACTTTAATAGGCTTGCTTTGTTTTTACCGTCAGGCGGATGTTTAATCATATACTGAAAACCTTCCCAGTTTGGCTGGTTGCCATTTAAGGAGATATACAATTGCATCCAGTTTTTATCAGTAAAAGGGGTTAAATTATTTTTGGTTTTTACGTAGAAAAAGAGGTGGTCTTTATCTGAGCTTACTTTTGCATCCGTAATGTCGTTTCTTCCGCTGGTATTTACGTAAGATTTGATTCGGCCCCAGCCTGGGTGGTTTCTATGCAAAATATCTCCTTCATCATCTGTAAAAACAGCTTCCACATTTTGCCAATCACTAAAATTTGCATCCACCTTAATTGAATTGGTTGAACTGTAAGTCGGAATGTTTCTTGAACCTTTAAACTTTCTGATGTTATCTACTAGTTGATAGTAATAATTATCGGTAAACTCGCCTTTCATAGGTTCTGCATCCCGGCTGTATTCGGCATTGTATAAATCCACAAAGTAAGTATCGCCCATTTTTATAGGCTTACCCATAAATTTTTTGGTTTTCCAATCGTTAAAACGCATGGCCACCCATTCATTCCATCCGGTAACAAAAACAAATTCTGGGTCAACTTCTAAAGCTCTTTTCCACTGTTCTTCAAAATACAGTCCTTTGCCAGATTGGTGCACCTCTGGCTGTTTTCCATCGTGAAAACTTCTACCAATATTGGATATAGGATGCTCTGCAACGGCTACACTTATTTGCTCTGGTTGGTCTTTAGATTTAGTCCATCCGTAGTTTTGCGGAGTATGGTCTAGCCAAGGCCATTTATCTTTTCCGTTGCCAAACCATTCTTGACCTTCCGTCCAGGCCCAGGATTGTTTAGCGGTAAAAAAATCTCGGTTTTCATCTGTTAAACCTTCTGGTGGAGTAAGCAGTAAGGGCTTTCCTTTCCAATAAAACCATAAATCTTTAAATAAACCGGGTTTGTAAATACTTTGGTAAAGCCTGTTTACCGTGTTGGTTGGATTGCTGTTTACAATGAAAGAAAAGCTTGGTGTAGAAATACCTTGTTTTCGCATTTTCCGGTAAATCTCTACAATTTTTGTAACCTGAGGTAAGTAAATGGAAGCATTGGTTACATCTATAATAAGTACATCAACACCTGCATCTGATAGCATTTGTGCATGCTTTCTAATAATCCACTCATCATCAGGCAAATAATAACCAAAATAAGGTTCTCCCCAATGATGAAAAGCTTTTAAGGGTCCATAATTTGGGTTTTCGGGGTTTTCTTTTAAAAGTTTGCTGATATCATAAGGACTTATTGTATCCCTTGGAAGTTTTGCTTTTACGCCATCATCCTTATCTGGTTTGGCAATCTCATCATAACCATGTGCGCCTTGCCAAACGAAATAAAAAATCCCCACAAATTTATCTTCACGGATTTCTCCGTTTTGAGCATTTACGGTTAAATCCCGTTTCAAAGCATCGGTTGCTACCCAAGTATCCGCTTTGCTAGATGATATGAGTTGTTGCGCATTGTTTTGGGCAAAAACCACATCACAAGAAATGAAGCAAATCAATAATAAAAGATATTTCATGCTTATTTAATTATTTTGACGCCTTTTGGAGCTTTAATTTTCGATACGATTTTTCCATTGGCTTTTTTAGTGTGCTTTATTTCAATTACACCGTAGGGCGTTGGGTAAGTTCCTTCTACAAAAGTTAAATCGCCTAGGTGCGGTTCAATTTTGATTACTTTGCAACCGGGCTCCATCACTTTTACACCAAGGACGTATTCTGTTAACCAAGGTGTTGGCCCTGCGGCCCAACCATGGGCTAAGCTATGTCTGAAACCAACATAACAATATGCTCCGTAATCGCCATGAATGTCCTTTTTCCCTTCTGGCACAAGCTCATCTATTCTGCCTGCGTTAGGTAACCACTCCAAATTGAAATCTTCCCAAAAGGTTGTTGCTCCCAAGTTCAGCATGGCACCCCAATACTCGCGGATGTTATCCATTGCGCCTAAGTAATCGCCGGCTTCTGCTTTTGCGTTTAGCATGTAATAACCGTAAAATGTAGAGAAGTTTTTTGCGCCACCCACGGCAATTACTTCTTTGTTAGCTTTTTCGGCCGGTATAATCCCTGCCAAAGCCATCAAAGATGCCGCCTGCTTGGATTCATTGATTTCCGGGACGTATTTCTTTAGTTTAGCGATGGCATCATTACAGAGTTTTACCGATTCTGGCTCACCTAAAATTTCACTCAGCTCTGCACCAGACTGAAAAGTCCAGAGCATCAATGCCTGTAAACCCGCATGGATGCCTTGTGGATTTGTACTTGACGGCCAATCTAAAAATCTCGCGTCTAGTCTTTCTTTTCCATTCTCATCAATTTTTGTGGCCAACAACGCAAGTAGTTTAACTAGGTACTCGCGTTGTTCCTTCAGATATTCCAAATTTCCGTTCTGGTAATACCAATCGCGATGAATGATGATCCACCACATAGAATATGAGCTGATGCCGTTCATCCATTTTGGCAAGGGAGTAATATCTCTTGAAAGATCTAAACTTTTGGGAACTACCTCATTATATCCAAAAACAGAACTGATGGCAGACACTTCGGGGTGCATATCTCCTACCCAAACCAAACGGTCTCTTTTGATCCCGTCCCACAAATAATCTTGCATGTTAAGGTGTACGGTATAAGCACCTACATTCCAAATTTTATTCAGCAGGGTATCGCTACTGTTAAAAGAACCCAAATATGGTATATCTCGGTAAGTGAAAATAGCTCTCACTTCTTTAAGGGGCAAGTTTATGTTTTCGTCAACCACATCAATTCTTACAAAGCGAAAACCCGAATTGCCCACCTCCAATTTACCCAACCAAGGAACCGAAATCTCGAAATCCCGCATCGCATGGTCATTGGTTGCACCTT
>DASSWV010000501.1:0-3335 GCA_035704545.1 Pelobium sp. | reverse complement strand
GCATCAACAATCACTTTAATATCGGCAGAATAACCGCCTCCCATACTTACTTGTACAGGTATTTTTCGTTGATGACATTGTTCAAAAACCAACTGATCTCTTTGTTGGCATCCTTTTAAACTGAGTGCAAGTTTACCTAATTTATCTGTTTCCAACACATCAACTCCCGAAAGAAAAAAAACAAAATCGGGTTTGACCTGATCTAATAATTTTGGGATATGCTCAGTTAAAAGCTTAAGATATTCTTCGTCTTTTACCCCGTCTGGCAAGGGAATATCCAAATCAGATTTTTCTTTTCGGAAAGGAAAATTCTTTTCTCCATGTACAGAGAAAGTAAAAACATTTGGATTGTTTTCGAAAATTTGAGCAGTACCATTACCTTGGTGTACATCTAAATCTATTATTAAAACAGAAGAAGCTAATTGATTAGCCAACAAATAATTAGATGCTATGGCTTGGTCATTCAACAAACAAAATCCTTCTCCCCAATTGGTTCCGGCATGGTGGGTTCCTCCGGCAACGTTAAACGCAACTCCGTTTTGAATTGCATAATGGCAACCGTCGATAGTACCTTGTGCAATTCGCAATTCACGTTCTACTAGTTGGGCGTTTAGTGGAAATCCGGTACGTTTTTCTTCCTGATAAGTGAATTTTAGATTTTTTAGTTTCTGCCAGTAGTTTGCTTCATGCGTAAGAAAAACCCACTTCTCATCACAAATTGCAGGAGAAAAAAGATTTTCATCGGTAATGATGCCTTCATGTTTGAGTTGCAATGGAATCAACTCGTATTTCAACATCGGGAAACGGTGTCCTTCTGGTAAAGGATGTGCGTAAATCGGATCGAATGCAATTTTAAGCATTCAGCTGATGTTTCTGATAAGTGGCTATTTTATACCATTGATAAACAGTTAAAACAGCTACAACTCCAAAACCAACCCAAGCAGTTAAAATCACGTTGCTAAAAGCTACTTCATCAACCGCAGTTCTTTTTAAAACAATCCCGTAAAGTGCCCAAATTACAACCAATCCAAAAAAAGGATTCTTTTTTACCGTAATGATAAATATGGACAACAGCACCGTAACAATAATCATTATAATTGCCCAAAGGCTAGGTTCAATGCCGAGCCCATTCCAATTAGCAGAAACTAAATACAATGAGATATTGGCAATATTTGCGACACAAAGCCAAGCAAAGTAAATGGTTAAAGGGAATTGCGTAAATAGCTTATTATTAAAGGTTTTAGTATGATCAAATAGTTGAAGATTTATAGAAATTTTCAATAAAGTAATCAGTTGAATAATGATAAGCAACATTGAGGTAAAAAGATACTCGTAAGTAAATGCGAAAACCCAAAGCGTGGTTGCAATATTATTGAAAATAAACAGGTTTCCTATTAGAGATAAGGTTTGACTAGCTTCAGAATGAACGTCATCTTTATAAGCTCTTATCAAGTGATAAATGGTAAAGCCGAACAATGCCAGATAAATAACACCCCATATTGAAAACGTTAAACCGGCGGGTGTAAATACTGTTGCATATTTATCGGAAATTTCACCGTTGGTAACGCCTCCAAATATTTTAGTCTGACTTAGGTTAGAAACCGTAAACGCGATAACGTAAAACACAAGATTTAAAATTGCCAATTTTCTTATTTTTTTCATGATGATCATCTTTTAATGATGCGTTAACTTTTTAAGTCTTATAACTTTTTGAAGTCGATTTTCTCGTGATCTCCTTGATCATAGGTTTTTCCCTTTACAATAGCTTTTAACAAGTTAAAAAGCACTACCATATCGCTTTCCGCTGTATCCCAATATTCAGCTTTAAGCACTTCTACTCTAATAAGCGTAAGTTTTGGATCACTTTTACCTTCAGGAAACCAGGCTTTCATCGCTGGGATCCATAATTCTTCAATTTTAGCTTTATCATGAGCTAAAAAAAGTCGTCCGCTTAAAGCGATATATGTATTACTTTCTGGGTTTGTGTAGGTTACGGATACGTTATTATTTACCGCTATATCATGTTCATCTGGTGTATGTTCATCCGAAAAAAAGTATAGATTTCCATCGTCATCTAGCTCTAACGTATTCATTGGCCGACTATAAAACTCACCATTTTCTTTCAGTGAGTTAAGCATGGCCACATTTACATCGTTTATAAGCGCCCGTAACTTTATAATTTTTTCTTGTTTTTCGTTATTCATTATTAATCGTATTTAACTCGGTTGAAGTAACAAAAAAACTGCCAAATCAATTTTCAACTAGGTTGATTTTAAGATGTTTTGTAGCGCAGCCTTTTAAAGTTATGCATCCACATTTAAACCTATCGCTTTCAACAAAATTGCAGCATTAAATGTTTTGCACTCGCCGGTTTTAATCTTATAATCAAAGTACATTTCCTCGTTTTTTATTTGAATATCAAAATGGAAGTTTCTTAATTCAACAGGGAATTCATTTACTAATTCAGCAATTTGCAAATCATGCGTAGCGATAAACCCGGGGGTTTGCTGTGCAATCAGCGCTTTTATAAACACTTTTGAACCTAAATATTTGTCTCTGCTGTTTGTTCCTCTTAGCATTTCATCCACCAAAATAAAGGCGTCTTTATCTGATTTGGTGCGATCTAAAATCATTTTTAAACGATCAATTTCTGCCTTAAATGTAGAGGTTTGGCTTGCCAATGAATCCTTTATCCGCATGTAGGTAACTAAATTAAACACAGAGGATTCAAATGTTAGTGCGCAAACATTTGCCCCCGCAAACGCCAGAACCATATTTACGCCAACAGTTCTTAAAAAAGTTGACTTACCTGCCATATTTGAACCAGTAATCACATCCATGGTTACGTTTTCTAAAAGCTGAAAATCATTTGCTATTCTGCTTTCTTGGCTAATCAATGGATGTCCTAACTGTGTTGTTTTAAAAGAAAACTGTTCAACAATAATTGGTCTTATCCAAGTTGGGTGGTTTACGCTTAAAGTAGCAAACGTTATTAAAGTTTCAAAATCGCCTATAAGCGCTATGCCTTTAACAACATTTGTTTGGTTAAGCTGTTTCCATTTAGCTAACTTTTGCAAACAGCGTAAATCCCATTGAAAAAACAGGTTTAAGAAAACCCCGACTATTGGGTTTAACCTGCTGTTTAGTGAATTAAGTATCGATGCCAGTTCAGCTATCTGCTGGTGCAAGGGCTGTCCTGATTTGATAGACTTTACTTTCTCTATTAATAACTCACTTTTCCATTCAGTTTGTTCAATCCATTTGATATTTGGCGCATAGCCTTCTAACACCGCCACACTACTCCCTATGTTTTCATGGATATGGTCAATTTTTGC
>DASSWV010000470.1:0-12330 GCA_035704545.1 Pelobium sp. | reverse complement strand
ATGCCATCAATAGTTGGATCAAAAATGTAAGCACTTTTAAGCCAGAAGAAAATAAAGACGATATTCATCTGGTTTCTAATGGGATTTTATTGCAGAGTTCCAGATTTGTAACGGTTGATTCTTGTTCTTTTCAGAAAACTCAATATTTTGGGGAAGGCGGAAATGGTTATATGTACATTTTGGTATCAAATGATTGTTTAATTAAAGATTCATTTGCAGCTTACAGTCGCCATAATTACGATTTAAAATCTATGCAGAGCAACGGAAATGTTGTTTTGCGATGCAGGGGAGAAAATTCAACGCTCGCCAGTGACTTTCACATGCACCTAAGCATGTCTAATTTATTTGATAACACTACTTTAAATAAAGATTTTTTAGAAGCGAAATTTAGGCCTTGGGGTACATTTCCAGATATGCATGGTTACCCAACCACGCAAAGTGTTTATTGGAATACGGTAGGCGAAGCTTATCCGAAGAAATCTCCTTATGTCATCAATTCAGAGCAGTTTGGTTGGGGATATGTGATTGGAACCAGCGGGCCTGCAAGTGCTGTTAAAACCTCGCCAACTGCCGGTAAAATAAAGCAATATGTTTACGATTCGGCTCCAGAAGATTTTACGGAAGGTATAGGTAAAGGAGCGCATTTAGTGCCAAAATCACTTTATGTAGATCAACTGGAAAGAAGGTTGAAATCAATAAATAGACTGCGGTAACGCCTTAAATCTTTAACGAAATGAAATCAACAAAAGACCAGTTCTTAAAAAATAACATCTATACTCTTAATTTTAAAATGAAAGCCATTGTAATTTTTATACTCGCGACCCTATGTGGCAATCTTGCTATTGCTCAGCAAGAATATGAATCTAAAAAAAACAGCGCTACTAGCATAAGTCCTTACCTCATAGGCCAAAACGCTTGGGAAAGAAACGAGGTGTTTAAAGTTTTAGAGGAGGTAAAAGATGTAAAATACCAAACCATTAGAATAGGGGGAAACGGTTACGAAAATAGTGGCTTTATGAATAAAGACGTTATTAAACTGATTGATTATGTGCGTTCTGTAGGTGCTGAACCTATTGTTCAAATGCCCCGCCAGTTGAAAGATGATGATAAAGCTTACAAAGCAATTGCGTACTTAAATGGCGAGTTAGATAAGAAAATTAAATTTTGGAGTATCGGAAATGAACCAGACCACCATAATCAGTTAGCGTCTCCAGAAGAAGTGTATGATTATTTCACCAAAATAGCGGCACAAATTAAAAGGTACGATTCCAAAGCTAAAATTATGGGTTTTGATTTGGCTTCATACAAAGATAGCTACATGAGCAGGCTTTTAGGTGGAGATTTAGATGTCACAAAAAAAGTTCCTGATCAGAACTATTATTATTTAGATATGATTGCATTTCATAACTATAAATTTAAAGATATTATTGGTTTTGAAAAAAACGTTAAAATTCTAAAACAGCAACTTAACCCGATAAACAGTATGCGAGCAAAAGATCAGCAAATTGGTTGGGCTATTACAGAATTTAATTCACATTGGATAGTTGATGAAAAGTTAGGAGAAGATTTTATGCCTTATAATTTCCACAACGGACAAATTTTTGCCGAAATGTATGATTTAGGGATGCGGGAAGGAGCTTTTACCATTTGTCCCTGGAGTATTTTAGAAGGTGGTGCAGATAGAGAAGGGACAGATTTAGGAATGTTTGACTTGGTGGATGGAAAGTATTTTCCCCGCTCCAATTACTATCATACTCAAATGTTGGCGCATAATTTCCGCGAAAATTACTTGAGTAACACCAATAATGAAAAGGATATTGTTGTTATCCCGATGGGCAATAAGGACGGCTTTTCTGTAATGGTACTCAACAAAAGTAAATCAAAAGATTTTGACATTTTGTTATCCTTAGATACTTCCACACAAAAAACTGTTTCAAAAGATTTAGTAATTGCGGTTAATGCCGGAATTAAAGGAAATACTAAAGTCGCAATAAAAGCAGAATCTACCCAAATGTTCATTTTTAACCAGAAGGGTGAACTTTTAAAAAGTTACACCTACTCTGCTAAGGACGAGGAGGAAAAAAAGGCACCAAGTATTTTGCTTTTTTAGGTTAAAATATTTTAAAAACTAAAGTCCAAAACTAATAGCCAAGCAAGTAAATGCAGAAACTGATCTTCCCAACGATAGGAGCCATGTTGTATTTAGGCACTTTTCTAAGTCCTCAAAAGCCAGAAATCAAAACCGTACAATTTACTACTGATTCGGTAGTGAATACGCCACAACTACATTATGCTAATTATTGCGCCAGTTGTCATGGCAATAAAGTAGAAGCTTTTGCAGATAGAAAGTGGAATCATGGCAAAACCAGAGAAGATATTTTTCAGTCGATAAAAAACGGTTATGAAAAAGGAGGGATGCCAAGTTTTAAAGCAACTTTTAAAGATGAAGAAATATACAACCTGGCAGATTATATTTTAAAAGCCATTGCAAATGTAGATCGGTACACCGTTGCCGATGCCACACCGAAGGTCAACTTTTTTAAATCAAAAGTCCAAAACATTAAACTAGATACAGTAGCCCGTAATTTGGGAGTGCCTTGGGCAATTGGATTTTTACCAAACGGGGAGTTATTAGTTACAGAGCGGTCTAATAAATTATATTTAATCCCTAAAAAAGGAGAACCTAAATTAATTGGTGGCTTGCCAAAAGTTTGGGTAGAAATGCAAGGCGGACTTTTTGATGTTAAGGTTCATCCGCAATATATAAAGAACAATTTGGTGTATTTGTCTTATGCTGCCTACAAAATAAACGGAAAAGATACTTTATCAACCACAGCTGTAATTAAAGCCAATTTTGATGGCGAACAGCTGACCAATTCTAAAATAATATTTGAAGCGTTGCCTTACGCAAAAACACGGTACCATTACGGCGCAAAACTAGCGTTTGATGAAGCAAACCACCTTTATGTTTCTGTTGGCGACAGGGGTAGCAGTAAAACTGGCCCGCAAGGTTTAACAACCGCTATGGGAAAAATCCATCGGATAAATGATGACGGTAGTATCCCGGCAGATAACCCCTTTGTAAATGTTGAAGGCAGTGTAAAATCAACTTTCTCTCACGGACACCGCAATCCGCAAGGCTTAGCATTCAATCCCTTCACTAAACAATTATGGGAAAATGAACATGGTCCGCGTGGAGGCGATGAGATTAATATCATCGAAAAAGGAAAAAACTACGGCTGGCCAGTGATTTCTTATGGTATAAATTACGACGGAACTACTTTAACCGATAAAGTTGCAAAAGATGGTATGGAACAACCGGTAGTTTATTGGATTCCTTCTATTGCGCCATCCGGAATGGCTTTTGTTTCTGGCAAAAAGTATAAAAATTGGAACGGCAATGTACTGTCTGGCTCGTTAAGGTTTAACTATCTAAACCGCTCTGTAATAAAAGACAATAAGATTGTTGAAGAAGAAATTTTGCTGAAAGATGTTGGGCGTTTACGTGATGTTAAAATGGGACCAGATGGTTATATCTACATCGCTACTGAGTCGCCGGGTTATATATTTAGATTAATGCCGGTTAAGTAAAAAAGTTGTTCAGCTGTATATTCAAGATAAAGTTGAATATTTAATGCCGGCTCGGCTTTGCAGAGCTAGATATTTTGCGGAATAGTGTAAAAACTTGGCTGTGGCTTATAAAAGTTCTTATTTGTTCAATTTATCTATTAAAAATGGTACATATATCATCTAATTTTAATCTTGTTGTAGCTAATTTTAAAGTGAAATTTATCTTCCTAATAAATAAAATCCTAACTAGTTAAAAACATACTGACATAATTTATTAAATCATGTTTAAGCTGATGGCCAACGTTTTCGTTTTATTGATTTTATCCGTTAAAGTTTACGGTCAGGTTGAAGCTAATCCGTCAATTAGTGAGCTAGAAAAGAAAATGATGAAAAGCCAGTTAGCTAACGGGCAGTCCTTACTTTATAATGGATTTAATTTTTACGGTTATGCTCCTAATTATTTTGAAAACGACCACGCTTTTTTTTTAGAGGAAAGCTGGACAAGTGGGGATGTCACTTATGAAAACATTACATACCATCAGGTGCCACTAAAGTATGACTTGTTAAAAGATGAATTGATTGTTCAGTATTTTGATAAGCTATCATCGATCAATCTAATAAAGAATAAAATACAAGGTTTCAGTATAAGTGGGCATAAATTTATCCGGTTGGATGAAACAGACACTAACAGCGAAATCCCGTCTGGTTTTTATGAAGAACTTTACCATCATAAGTTAGTCTTGTTAGCTAAAAGAGGAAAAACGGTTAGGGAAAACGTTTCGGCCAATGGTGTTAAAAGAAACATTGAAACATTAAACAGGTATTATATTTATAAGAATGAAAAATTTCAGCGATTTAATTCTCTTTCCTCGCTGGTAAAAATCCTGAAAGACAGAAAAAAAGAGCTTTCCCAGTACATGAAAATCAACAAGAAAAAATTTAAAAAGGAACCTGAAGATGCCATGGTTGCTATAGTTACTTATTATGATCAGCTGCAATAATAGAAGGCAACGCTTAGCTTATAAAGCAATAGTAACCGTTATTGGCGGATTGATATTTAGCTGTACCTTTTTTACCAAAGCCTATTGCCAAAATGTTTTACCTGCAAGAATGAGCTTTGCTTTAAAAGAAGCTACCGTAACACAACTTTCAGAGGAATTAGAAAAAACAGGTCGGTACAAAATTTTTTACGATAGCTTAATGTTTGACAGTTTAAAGGTCAATGTAGTTGCGGAAAACGCAACTATACATGAAATTTTGGCAAAGGCTTTTACCGGTACCAAATACAACTATTCTATTGATAGCTATGGTAATGTTTTTTTAACAAAGGATGTAGCAATCAGTACTAACTTTCCTATTTCATCAGTTGATGAGCCTAGCACAGTAAGCAATAAAAACGCAAATCGGGATTTAACCGATCTTAGCTACCAGCCCGAGGAAATAGAGACTCAGGGAAAAACTAATGTAGAAAACAAAATTTATGAAATTGGTGTAAAATCTGCTGCGCCAAAATCTGGTAGAGCCACCATTTCTGGTTACGTTAGGGATGCAGAAACTGGTCAGCCTTTAGTTGGGGCTTACTTGCTCACACAAAACGAGAAGAAAAATATTATTACAAATGATGCAGGATTTTATTCCATGGAACTGCCAACTGGCGATGATAGACTGACTATCAGGATTGTTGGCCAAAAAGAAACTTTTAGAAAAATTAGAGTACATAGCAGCGGTAAATTCAATATTGATGTAAACAGCGCTATGATCTCCTTACAAGAAATCGTTATTTCGCAAACACCTAAAAATCTGGGAAGAACACAATTAGGCATTGATAAAATTGATATTCAATCAATAAAACAAGTTCCTACCGTTTTTGGCGAACCAGATATTATCAAAGTGCTTTTAACCTTACCCGGTGTTAAAAGCGTAGGCGAGGCTGCAGGTGGTTTTAATGTAAGAGGAGGTTCAACAGATCAAAATCTTATTCTTTTTAACGATGCCACCATCTATAATCCTTCTCATTTTTTTGGATTCTTTTCTGCTTTTAATCCAGATTTGATTAAAGATGTTGAACTTTATAAAAGTAGTATCCCGGCAAAATATGGCGGACGTTTATCATCAGTACTTAGTGTGAACAGCCGCGAAGGAAACAAAAAGAAGTTTGCAGGTACCGCCGGGATAGGATTGCTCACCAGCCGTTTAAATTTAGAAGGCCCACTAGTAAAAGATAAAGGCTCTTTTATAATTGGAGGAAGATCTACCTACTCTAATTTTGTTTTTGGGCTTTTGCCGGATAAAGCAGGCTATAAAAACGCTAAAGCTTCCTTTTATGATTTAAACCTGTTGCTAAACCAACAAATAAATGATAAAAACACCCTAAGTTTTACCGGTTATTTAAGTAGTGATGCCTCTGATTTAGCAACGGATACCGTTTTTCAATATGCCAATAAAAATGTCTCTTTAAAATGGTCCCATAAATTTAATCCAAAACTAAACAGCTCTTTTACTGGCGGATTTGATGGTTATGAATACCGCAACAGTACAGAAGAAGATAGTGTTAGCTCTTACGAACTTGCTTTTAACGTTAAGCAAACGTATTTCAAAACTGGGTTTAACTACTATGTACATCCTAAACACACCTTAAATTTTGGTACAAGTACCATATACTATCAACTTCAGCCTGGTTCTTTTAAACCATTAGGTGAAAACTCTTTAATTATACCAGAAATTTTAGAAAATGAACAAGCCGTGGAAAACGCCTTGTTTTTTAACGATGATTATACCTTAACACCCGATATATCCTTTAATTTAGGTTTAAGATATTCTCATTTTACTAACCTTGGCCCTAAAAGGGTTTACAATTATGCCCCCGGCTTACCTGTTGAGCAAAACAACCTTTTAGATAGTACTTTTTATAAAAAAGGAGAGGTTACTCAAACTTACAACGGGCCAGAAATCCGTTTATCTGCAAGGTATGCGATCACAAACAGCTTTGCGATAAAAGCGGGCTATAACTCTATGAGGCAGTACATTCATCTTTTAAGCAATACTACCGCTATTTCTCCAACAGATACATGGAAACTGAGCGATAATAACATTAAACCGCAGTTTGGAGAACAAATGTCTTTTGGTGTTTACAAAAACCTCAATAAAAACACCATAGAAACCTCATTTGAAATTTATTACAAACGCATCAAAAATTACCTTGATTACAAAAGTGGCGCACAGTTAATAATGAACGGAAATATAGAAAGAGATGTGCTTAACGTACAAGGAAAAGCTTATGGTTTTGAGTTTTCTCTAAAAAAGCCTTCAGGGAAATTGAATGGTTGGTTGAGTTATACCTACTCCAGAACTTTCTTTAAAGCAGATGATACAAATGCCGGTGAATTAATTAATAATGGCAATTATTATCCAGCTGGGTTTGATAAACCAAACGATGCCACGCTTGTTGCCAATTATAAATTTTCGCGAAGGTTTAGCGTCTCTACAAATATCACCTACAGTACAGGTAGGCCAATAACCATTCCGATAGGAAATTTTAATTATAGTGGATCAGAAAGAGCGTTGTACGGAAGCAGAAATGGTTACAGAATACCCAATTTTTTTAGAGCTGATTTATCTATAAACATAGATGGAAATCACAAAGTAAACCAGCTTGCACATAACAGTTGGACATTTGGTGTTTATAACCTAACCGGCAGAGACAATCCGTATTCCACATTTTTTACCTCAGAACAGGGGAGGTTACGGGGTTATCAGCTATCAATTTTCGGTTCTGCAGTCCCATTTGTTAATTATAACATTAGATTTTAATTCTAGAAACGATGATTTTTAACCGATACATAAGTCTCATAAGAGATAAAAACTTACCAATCTCCATATTGCTTATATGCGCAATGCTGCTCCAGTTTTCTTGTAGAAAGCCATTTGAGCCAATGTTAGATTCACCGTTAACTGGTTATTTGGTAGTAGAAGGTTTTATTAACGTTAATGGCGTTACCACAATCAAGTTAAGCAGAACAAAAAAGTTGGGAGAACAACGCTTATTTAAACCCGAGTTTGAAGCTCAGGTACAGATCATCGGAGAAAATGCTTTAGCTTATGATGTGAGAGAAAAAAATGATGGCGTTTATGAATCGGATGTATTGGAACTTTCTGGACAAAAATATCAGCTAAAAATAAAAACTGCCGATGGCGAAGAATATGAAAGCAAAATAGTAGAAAAAAAAATAACACCACCAATAGATAGCGTTAGCTGGAACAGGGAGCAAAACGGTGTACAAATTAAAGTAAACAGCCATGATGACCAGAACAAAACGAAGTATTATAAATGGACTTTTGATGAAGTTTGGGAAATAAATGCTGCGTTTCCTGTAGATTACAAATTTGTTAACACTATTACTCCAGGCACAAATTCATCATTTATCACTGTGGTAGAGAGGACTCCAGCCGAAAAAGATGAGATTTATTATTGCTGGCAAGGAGGCTCATCTAACCAAATATTATTAGGTTCTACAGCAAAACTGAGCGAAGATATCATTTCATTTCCTGTTAAATTTATACCCAATGGCAACCCACGTTTAGAGATTTTATACAGCATAAATGTAAAGCAAATTGCTTTGGATTTAGATGGATATAACTTCTACTTCAATTTAAAAGGCAATACAGAAACAAATGGGTCCATTTTTGACCGCCAACCATCAGAAACTACCGGAAATATTATTTGTACCAGCAATCCACAAGAACAGGTAATTGGCTACGTAGGTGTGGGTACAGTGGAAGAAAAAAGAATCTTTATTGAGCAGCTAAAAGACTGGAACTACAGATTTTTATGCAATACTGATGTAAAAAATATTTCATTAGCGCAAGATACACTTTCTAAATATGCACCAGGCTACCAGCCAATTGGGATAAGATATAATGGCCCTACAATTATCGGTTATCAAATAGCAATTAGCCAGTGTGTTGATTGTACAGTTAGAGGTAGCAATATCAGGCCTGTCTTCTGGCCCAACTAATATTTAACAATCATGATATTAAAAAATATAGCCATCTGCTTTAATCTACTGCTTTTTTCCGTAGGGATTGCTATGGGGCAAATTAACTCCGGCGTCTTGAGTACAAACCCAGAACAACAATCCAATAGCGTCCCAAAAGAAAAATTGTATGTGCATACAGATCAGGATTTTTATTTAGCAGGAGAAATTGTTTGGTTTAAAGTATACATAAGCGATGCCGCCACACATCAACCTACAGATCTAAGTAGTGTTGCTTACCTCGAAATTTTAGATGCTGAACAGCTACGTGTTTTACAGTTTAAAATTGCAGTGGAGAAAGGTATTGGAGAAGGCTCGGCTTTTTTACCTGTTTCTTTACCATCAGGCAATTTCAAATTGAGAGCCTATACTTCTTGGATGAAGAACTTTAGTCCAGATGCCTATTTTGAAAAGAACATTACCATCATTAACGCTATAAAAACACCTGAGGAAAAAGATACTACCAAAGTAAACGATTTTGATATTCAGTTTTTTCCTGAGGGAGGTAATTTATTGGCAGATGTTGAGGGTAAAGTAGCATTTAAAGCTGTTGATGGATATGGCAATGGCGTAAATTTTACGGGTACGCTTTTAAATAGTTTAAATCAGGAAGTGGCTGTTTTTAAACCATTAAAATTTGGTATTGGCAGTTTTAAGTTCATTCCAGAAAATGGCATGCAATACAGAGCCGTAATTAATTATGGTAGCAAGGAGTTAATCAAACAGTTAATGCCGGTGAATATCAAAGGTTATGCAATGCAACTTAATGAAATTGGTTCAGATACTGTACAGATTAAAATAGCTCATTCGGCTGATAAGGATTCGTTGGTTTATCTACTGGTGCACCAGCAAGAAAAAACCACCATACTACAAGAGGTTGAAACTAAAGATGGTGTTGCGCAGTTTAACATGGCTAAAAACAGAATTGGCGAAGGAATTTCCTGTTTTACCGTTTTTGACAGCCAGATGCAACCTGTTTGCGAGCGTCTGTATTTTAAACGCCCCACAAAAAAACTGGAGCTTAGGGCAAAAACCGATAAACTAAAATATCTATCCAGAGAAAAAGTAGCCCTCCAAATCCAATCTAAGGATGAAAAAGAAAATTATGTAACTGCAGATTTATCGGTTTCTGTGTTTTTAAAAGATTCACTACAAAACATTGCGGAGGCAAATATTGTGAGCTATCTCTGGTTGAAATCTGATATTAAAGGTAAAATAGAAAACGTTAATTATTATTTCGAGAACGAAAATAAAGAAACTAACCAAGCCCTAGATAACTTATTATTAACCCAAGGATGGCGTAAGTTTAAACGGGAAAATCCCTTAAACAATCAAATGCCACTTCTTAAATTTAAGCCCGAGTATCAACAAAATATCATAAAGGGAACAGTTGTTTATAAAAATAGCGGAAAACCTGCGCCAAATGTGCTTGCCTCACTATCAGTTTTGGGGAGTACCGAGCATTTATATGGGGCCAGAAGTGATAGTGTAGGAAATATTACTTTTTACACAAAAAATATTTTAGGACCAGTAAAATTGGCTTTGCAAGCTTATGGTTTAAAAGATAGCCTCTATAAACTAAAATTAGATGAGCCATTTATAAAACAAGAGCTTATTGATAACCCTACTCCATTAAACCTGTCAAAATATTACAGCAAAAGTATTTTAAATAGAAGCATATATATGCAAGTGCAAAATATTTATAATGCTGATAAATTAAAAATGTTTGTAACGCCATCTGCAAAGGAGGTCTCGTTTTATGGGAATGCTTTAGATGAAAAATATATTCTGAGTGAATACGTACGCTTCCCTACCATAGAAGAAATTTTTAGAGAATATGTGCCCGAAGTGGTGGTAACTAATAAAGATAAAATTTTTTCACTTACTGTTTACAATGTGCAAGATAAGATGTATTTAAACGGTGCTCCTCTAGTTCTGTTAGACGGCGTTCCGGTGGACAACATAAACAGACTGATGACATACAATCCGTTAAAAATAAAAGACTTAGATGTTATAGCCAAAAAATATTACGTGGGTCCGTTAATTTTTGGTGGCATCTTAAATTTCTCTTCGCTTAATGGAAATTTTAAGGATTTTGATCTCGGATCTGATGAGCTTTTGGTGGATTATGATGGGCTACAAATACAACGTGAATTTTATACTCCACTATACGAAAATCAAACAGAAAAAGCCTCACGAATACCTGATTTCAGAACCTTGCTTTATTGGGCTGCAGATGTAAAAACTTCTACATCCGGAACAAAGGATCTGGATTTTTACACTTCAGATTTAAAGGGCAATTATACAGTTGTTTTACAGGGGCTAACTGATACCGGAAGACTAGGTTACAGTACTTATTCTTTTACAGTGGAATAATGATGAAATAGAAAACAAATTTATTAAGCATGTTGCTTGTAGACTATTTTCCTATTAATTTTTGGTGTTTTTATCTCGTTGGAGATAAGCGAAATTTCTTAGGAACCAAATTATTCCCTAAGCATATACAATTAGGTTTTATTTCATTCCTTTCGAAAATTTTAAGCAATAAAAAGCATCTAATTTGCTTATAAAGCCCTTTTTTGCTCAATTACCCCTTAATACTGGTACATATGCAATCTAAATTTCTACCTCCGCATATTTAGCTTAGCAGTATAGTTTATCCCTCTAGTTAGATAAACTGAGATAATTTATAAACCTAATGCTTTTTTAAAAAATGCGAAAAATCTTGAACATCATATTATTGATGGTTGGTTGCTTTACTACGTACGCCCAAAAAACAAATGTCAAAAAGGAGTTTCGTTTTGCCGAAAGTCAAATCAACTTAATGCTATCAGAAACTGAAAAGTTGCCCGCCGGAACCGATAAAGTTTCTCCGCGTACGCTGGTAAACGGAGAATTAAAAACAGTTATTCCGCAAGACTGGACTAGTGGTTTTTTTCCAGGGGTGCTTTGGTATTTGTATGAATATACCGGAGATGATAAATGGCGTAAAGAGGCGCAAAAGTTTACCGAAAACTTAAGTGAGATGCAATATTTTACTGGAAACCATGATTTAGGTTTCATGATTTATAATAGCTACGGACATGGTTATAAACTAACTAAAGACAGTGTTTATAAACAGGCAATTTTAAATGCTGCTAAAGCACTTTCTACAAGATTTAACCCGGTTACCGGAACCATCAAATCTTGGGACCATGCCAAAGATGTGTGGACCTACCCCGTAATTATTGACAACATGATGAATTTAGAATTGCTTTTTGCGGCAACAAAACTAAGTGGCGATTCTACGTTTTATAAAATAGCGATCACTCATGCCAACAATACTTTGAAAAACCATTTCAGAGACGATTATAGCAGTGTACATGTGGTAGATTACAATCCTAAAGATGGTTCTGTAATTAAAAAAACAACACATCAAGGGTATTCTGATGAATCATCCTGGGCGAGAGGACAGGCCTGGGGATTGTATGGTTATACGATGTGTTTCAGAGAAACAGGAGACAGCACTTATTTAGATCAGGCTAATCATATCGCAAACTTCATCATCAACAACCCTAAAATTCCTAAAGATTTAGTCCCTTATTGGGATTATGACGACCCTAAAATACCCAATGCACCTCGCGATGCTTCTGCAGCGGCGATAACCTCATCAGCATTATTTGAGCTAGCGAGAATGACTGATAATGAGGAATATCACAGAACAGCAAAAAAGATTTTATCGAGCTTG
>DASSWV010000114.1:0-5777 GCA_035704545.1 Pelobium sp. | reverse complement strand
AGACTGTGGCATCTTAGCGACCCCGCTAGAACAGGATTTTTTAACTGAGCGACCGGTTTATTACGAAAATTTTGTAAGCTATTTAACAAAAAACAGCCCCATGTTCAAGAAAAAAGCCTTAACCACAAATGATTTAGATGTGGATAATCTTTGGCTTTTAAACGAAGGACATTGTATGCGAAACCAAGTTCTAAACATTTGCCAGCACACTAAATCAAACCATCATAAATTAAACTATAACACCGGAAGCATAGAAACTTTAATTAAAATGGTGGATATAAATGACGGTATTACCATACTACCAGAGCTTTCTTTGCAGGATTTTTCGATTAAACAGATGGATAAGGTGCGCTACTTTAAAAGCCCCGAACCTAGCAGAGAGATAAGTATTGTTACGCATAAAAATTTCATCAAAAAAAGAATGGTTGATGCCTTAGAAGTGGAGATATTGAAAAGCATCCCTAAAAGGATGAAATCCAAAAAAAAGAAAGAGGTAATCTCAATCTAGTAACTTAAACAAAAGAAAGGGTTGAGCCATTGGTTGCGACGTCTAATTTCACTTTCCCGCCTAAAATCAAGGCTCTATTATCTGCTAAATGACCGGCAGGAAAGTTGAAACCAACAGGGAAATCATATTTAGAGGTCACTAAATTGATTATCTCATTCACCGAATAACCAAACGGTGGATCGTCTTGTTTTATATTTGTAAACCCACCCACTATCAAACCTTTCAAATTTCTAAATTTACCAGCTCTGTCAAGTGTGCGTAACATACGGTCCACTACGTAAGCATATTCTCCAACATCTTCAATAAAAAGAATCTTATCATCATAATCTATATCATTATAAGAATTTATACAAGAAGTCAATAATGTTAAATTCCCACCAATTAACTCCCCTTCTGTTGTACCGGTTTTATTTTGAAAATCTGCAGCAAAGCTATAAGTAATATTTTCGCCAAAAAGTGCTTTTCTTAAACTTTCTAAGCCTTCTCTTGAACTTTCGGAAATGGTGGAGGGCATCTGTGCGTGTAAACTTTGCAATCCAATTCTTTGCATCTGCATGTGAAATACAGTAATATCACTAAAACCGATAATCCATTTAGGATTTAATACCAAGGGCGTCCAATCTATATCATCCACAATCCGGATACACCCATACCCGCCTCTTGCCGCAATAATTCCCTTTACGCTTTTATCATCAATAAACTTTTGCATATCACTTGTCCGCAATTCATCCGTTCCAGAAAACTGGTGATGGACTGCATCAACGGTTTCTCCTAGAACCACCTCCAAGCCCCAAGACTGTAGCAATGCGATTGCATCGGTCAACGGAGATTTTAACGTCTTTGCCGGACAAGTGATGGCTATTTTATCGCCCTTTTTCAAATATGCTGGATGGTTCATTTTTTGATAGTTCTTGATGAGATATTGTGTTGTTTTAAACAAAATATCTCATCATTAAATGGCTATTGTCTTTTTAATGATTTAGTTAACATTCTAATAATATCAATTATCTTTGCAAATTAATAAAACAACCCAAACATTTAGTTTTGACTAATAAAAATTATAAAAGATATACCATCACGTCTGCCTTGCCTTATGCAAACGGACCTTTACATATCGGCCACTTAGCGGGGGCTTATTTGCCCGCTGATATTTTTGTGAGACATTTACGTTTACAAGGTAAAGATGTTGTTTATGTGTGCGGGTCTGATGAGCATGGCGCAGCAATTACCATAAAAGCAAAAAAAGAAGGCACTACACCACAAGCGATCATCGATCAATACCATCATCAAATCAAAAAAAGTTTTGAAGATTTTGGGATTGCTTTTGATATTTACCATAGAACTTCTGCACCAATCCATCACGATTTATCGAAAGAGTTTTTTTTGAACCTTTATGAAAAAGGAGAGTTTATTGAAAAGTTTTCTGACCAGTATTTTGATGAAGAGTTTCAGCAGTTTCTAGCAGATCGTTACATCATTGGCACTTGCCCAAATTGCGGAAACGACAATGCTTACGGTGACCAGTGCGAAAAATGCGGGACATCGCTTAGTCCAACAGAATTAATTAACCCCCGCTCCACTTTAAGCGGAAACGCACCAATATTAAAACCAACTAAACATTGGTATTTGCCATTAGACAAATACCAGCCTTGGCTGGAGAAATGGTTGTTGGAAGGAAAAAAAGATAGCTGGAAAACCAACGTTTACGGTCAGTGCAGTTCTTGGTTAAAACAAGGGTTACAGCCCCGCTCTATGACTCGTGATTTGGACTGGGGCATTGATGTACCCTTAAAAGAGGCCGAAGGCAAAAAACTTTATGTTTGGCTAGATGCACCCATCGGTTACATTTCCGCAACTAAACAATGGGCTATCGATAATAATAAAAACTGGCAATTGTATTGGAAAAAGCAGGAGAAGGAGGAGGATAATTCATGCCTAATTCACTTTATAGGCAAAGACAATATTGTTTTCCATTGCATTACCTTTCCGTCTATATTAAATGCTCACGGCGATTATATTTTACCAGAGCATGTGCCGGCAAATGAGTTTTTAAATTTAGAGGGCGATAAGCTTTCTACTTCCCGCAATCACGCAGTTTGGCTACATGAGTATTTAGAGGAATTCCCAGGCAAACAGGATGAGCTTCGTTATGTTTTAACCTCCATAATGCCCGAAACCAGCGATAGCGAGTTCACTTGGAAAGACTACCAAGCTAGAGTAAACAATGAGTTAGTCGCCATTTTAGGAAATTTTGTGAACAGGGTAATGATTTTAATGCACAAATACTTTGAAGGAAAAACCTTAGGTGCTGAAACATTAAAAGATGAAGCTGTTTACAACCAAATAGGCCAGGCTTATGATGATGTTGAAGATTATTTAAAAGATTTTAAATTTAGAAGTGCTGTAGCTTCCATGATGGATGTTGCCCGTTTAGGTAATAAGTATTTAACTGAAAACGAGCCTTGGAAAACTTTTAAAGAGAATCCTGAAAGCACTAGAGAAGTATTACAAAACTGCTTACATATCATCGCTCATTTAGCTACGCTTTCGCAAGCTTTTTTACCGCATACCGCTCAAAAAATGTTTAGCATGTTAAACATGGAAAGAACAACTTTAAGTTATGATGAGGAAATCTCTTTCGCAGATGGACATCAACTTAACCCAGCAAGCCTATTGTTTGAAAAAGTAGAGGACGAGCAGGTAGAAAAGCAACTTTTAAAACTAGCTACAAAAAAAGAAGATGCTATAGCTTTAACCCCACAGACGGTTTTACCGGCAAAAGAAAATATTACTTTCGACTCTTTTGCTTCCATGGATATTAGAACCGGGAAAATTTTGGCTGCAGAAAAAGTAGCGAAAACAAAAAAGTTGTTAAAACTAACCGTGGATACCGGTTTAGATCAAAGAACTGTAGTTTCTGGAATTGCAGAGTTTTTTGATCCGGAAGGCATTGTTGGTCAGCAAGTAAGTATATTAATTAACTTGGAGCCCAGAGAAATTAAAGGAATTCTTTCACAAGGGATGATTTTAATGGCAGAAAACTCAGATGGAAAACTTACTTTTGTTGCTTCTAAAGAAGAGTTTGGAGTTGGGAGTGTAGTAAGATAGAATTCCGGTTTTTTGAATGGAATGGCCTCGTAGTTCAACGGATAGAATAGAAGTTTCCTAAACTTTAGATATGAGTTCGATTCTCGTCGAGGCCACGTTAAAAAGAGAGCTTTTTGCTCTCTTTTTTTGTTTAAAGTATTTATATATCAGGTAATTAACAGAAGTCAAATCTTTTACGCCGGGTTAATAATTAAATTGAATAATAAGACTAAAATAGGCAATAATTAGCAGGGTCAACGCATGAAAAAAGTAAAAAATCGTAGGGTTATTCACATAATGTTAGTTTCTGCTTAAGAACTTTTTTCTGTTTAGGCGGTGTTTTGATATAGCATTGAACTACATGAAACAGCCTAAAACCTCTCTCCAAGAATATTTTGAACGTTTTCCAGATCATCGAGTAAATCGAAATAAGAAACATCTTTTGAGTGATATAATTATACTTTACATAAGATAGACAAAGAAAAAGAACAAAAAATTCAGCTAACAATTTTTCATACATCAGAGAAATTGGGCTAAACCATCTTAAAAAAGACCAATCAAAAGGATTTTTGGTCACTAAAAGACTTAAGGCAGGATGGGATAACAACTATCTAATAAAAATTTTTAATCAAATTTAAATGCGTTGACCCTGATTCAAATGATTAGTATGCAATTTTTCGTGAATAAAAACATACCTTTGCAAAAATTTTTTAGAATAATTTTTGAATGCAAAAGATTAGAAACATAGCGATTATCGCCCACGTTGACCACGGTAAAACTACATTAGTTGACAAAATTTTACACTCTTGTTCCATCTTCAGGGATAACGAGAACTCGGGTGAACTGATATTAGATAACAACGATTTAGAACGTGAACGAGGCATTACCATCGTTTCAAAGAACGTTTCGGTTAAGTATAAAGACGTAAAAATCAATATTATTGATACTCCCGGTCACGCGGATTTTGGAGGCGAGGTTGAGCGTGTTTTAAAAATGGCCGATGGGGTTGTGTTATTATGTGATGCTTTTGAAGGTGCCATGCCTCAAACCCGTTTTGTAACACAAAAAGCTTTGGCTTTAGGTTTAAAACCAATTGTTGTTGTAAACAAAGTTGATAAAGAAAACTGTCGTCCAGAAGAAGTTTACGAGCAAATTTTCGAATTGTTCTTCAACTTAGATGCTACAGAAGACCAGTTGGATTTCCCCGTAATTTACGGTTCATCTAAACAAGGATGGATGAGTACAGATTGGAAAGAAAAAACTGAAAATATTTTCCCATTGATGGATGCTATTTTGGAAAACATTCCACCAGCACCAATTAAGGAAGGTACTTTACAAATGCAAATTACTTCGTTAGATTATTCTTCTTTTGTAGGGCGTATTGCAGTGGGTAGGGTTGCCCGCGGAACTATCAAAGAAAACATGCCAGTTTCTTTGGTAAAGCGTGATGGTAAAATTGTGAAATCAAGAATTAAAGAACTATATACTTTTGAAGGTTTAGGAAAGGTTAAAGTTGCTGAAGTTGGGTGTGGTGATATTTGCGCCGTTGTAGGGATTGATGGCTTTGATATTGGCGATACCATTGCTGATTTTAACAACCCAGAACAACTGGAAGTTATTAGCATCGATGAGCCAACAATGAACATGTTGTTTACCATCAATAATTCCCCATTCTTTGGTAAAGAAGGTAAATTTGTTACTTCGCAACGTTTACGCGAGCGCTTGTATAAAGAGCTAGAGAAGAACTTGGCGTTACGTTTGGTAGAAACTGAGTCGCCAGATTCTTATTTGGTTTACGGCCGTGGTATTCTTCACTTATCGGTTTTAATTGAAACCATGCGTCGTGAAGGTTACGAAATGCAAGTTGGACAGCCGCAGGTGATCATTAAAATGATTGACGGTGTTAAATGCGAGCCGGTTGAAACTTTAATTGTTGATGTACCGGGTGATGTGGCAGGTAAGGTAATTGAATTGGTAACTCAGCGTAAAGGTGATTTATTGATTATGGAGCCTAAAGGCGATTTACAGCATTTAGAGTTTGATATTCCTGCTCGTGGAATTATCGGTTTACGTAATAACGTTTTAACTGCAACGGCAGGTGAGGCAATTATGGCGCATCGTTTTAAGGCTTACGAGCCTTGGAAAGGTACAATTCCTGGACGTGGAAACGGAGTTTTAATTT
>DASSWV010000105.1:0-6991 GCA_035704545.1 Pelobium sp. | reverse complement strand
CCAGAGTCTTTGGAGTTGCCCGTTGAGGAGCAGGAAAGTGAGAAATTCAGTTTTTCTTTTGACGATGAACCAAAAGAGATGATTTTTGATTTTGAAAAGAAGATACCTGTTGAAGAAGTTTTTGACAGGCCATTGAACGATGATGAAAAGAAGTTGTTAGCAGAAAAATCTAGTGCACCAACAGAAGAGCCGGCGGAATTTATTGTTTTGGATGATAGAAAGCAAGAAGACACCGAGAGCAATAGCGTTGAAGAAGAAGATATTGAACCTTTCTTGTTGGTTAAAAAAGAAGATAAAGGTGATCAAAGCATAAGCAGTACGGTTTATCCCAAAACTGAAAAAGAAGAACCAGTTGTGGCAACAGAAGAACTGCCTGGGCCTGTAGCCACAAAAAATCATTTAAGAAATGAAGAAACTGAAATAAATCCTCCAATCGTTAAAAATACTGAACCAGCGCACTATGGCGCTAATAAACAAGCTGAAAGTGCGATAAGTGCTTCCGATTCGCCTCTTGCAAAGAAAGACGATAGACCTTTGACCTTAAACGAGATGTTATCAGTCAAGTTAAATCAAACTGCTGGTCAAACAAATCAAAGACAGAATAAAAAGCTGGAAGATTTGAAAACTGCAATAAGCATTAACGACAAAATGGTTTTTATAAAAGAACTTTTTAATGGTTATAACCTGGCGTATAGCGAAGCGATTGAGATTGTAAATAGGTTTGATAGTTTTGAGGCGGCAGACGACTTTTTGCAAAAAAATTACTCCATCAAAAACGATTGGGAGAACAAACAAGTTACCGTTCTTCGTTTTTACGAATACTTGCACAAAAAATTTGTGATGTAATCAGGCGGTTTTTATAATGTTATTTGTTTGTGTTTAAAATTCGATTAATTAATGCCTCCTCTAAAAAAAGCTGCTGTAAAAAAAAGAACTTATACGCCACGTAAGGCAAAAGTTAAAAAAAGCAGTTCGGCAAAGTTTAAGGTTGTACTTCTTTTAATCTTTGTATTGGTTTTATCTCCGTTTTATTACGGAAAAGTTATTAAAACTGCTGTTTCAACAAGCAGATGGTTTCGTGATTTATTTGTTTTTGACGAATATCCTCACTACGAAAAATTCGGGATTCGCATTCCTCGGAAATATTATGTTCACGGTATTGATGTTTCTCGTTACCAAGGTAGAATTGACTGGGAAAAGGTAGCGAAAGTAGACTATAACGGGGTGAAAGTTTCGTTTGCGTTTATAAAAGCAACGGAAGGTGTTACTTTGGTAGATTCTTATTTCCAAAGAAATTGGCGAGAAACTAAAAACTCGGGAATTATACGTGGAGCTTATCATTATTTTAAACCCGATAAATCTGGAATTTGGCAAGCTCGATTTTTTTTGCAGACAGTGAAAATGGAAGCAGGCGATTTGCCCGCAGTGATTGATGTTGAAGAAGCCATGGGCTTAAGCAGAGATGAATTGGTTCCAAATATTCGGGATTTTTTAAATGAGGTGGAGAAGAAAACCAAAATTAAGCCCATTATCTACACAGGCTATCAGTTTTATAAAGAGCACTTGAAAGGCGAGTTTGATGATTACCCGTTATGGATTGCCCATTATTACCAGCCGAGACTGAAATTAAATAAAGAAACACATTGGGATTTTTGGCAACATGCTGATAATGCTACAATTGATGGCATTAAACATAAAGTGGATATGAATGTTTTTAGTGGAGAAGAAGAGGATTTAAGCGCACTGCTGATTCAAAACGTAAATCTTTAATTGATGATGTTTTTTCAAGAATTATTAACCTTAGAACAAAGGAAAAGAGGTTTTCATATCATTACTAGCAGGGTAGAAGCCTGCTTGCCCCAGATTGCAGAAATTAAGGTTGGGATGTTGCAAGTTTTTATTCAACATACATCCGCTTCATTGTGCATCAATGAAAATGCCGATCCTACCGTTAGACAAGATTTCGAGATGTTTTTTAATAAGACAATTAAGGAAAATGACCCCGATTACAAGCATGATTATGAAGGTTCTGATGATATGCCGGCTCATTTAAAAAGTGCGGTGTTAGGCAGTTCTGTAACTATACCCATCAGAAACGGTAAACTAGCTTTAGGAACATGGCAAGGAATTTATTTTTGCGAACACAGAAATTATGGTGGAAGTAGGAACTTTGTAATTACCGCATGGGGAAGCAGATACTAGTGTTGGAGATGTGAAAGTATAGAACACCCTAACAAAAACAATCTGTTAGGGTTTAAATGATTGAATGCAAAAGAATAAGCCCTTACCTGTCTCTTCTTTAAATGGCAGTTCTGGTAAATAATGATCAATAAAATCCTGAGCTATAACCTGTAATGCTTCCAGCCCACTTTCGGTTTTGGCAGAACCAATATGTTTGAAAACGATTTTTTACGATTTACGTAATAAATTACCTGAACCGCTTTGGAGCTCCACAGTTATAATTCGCGGCATAAAAAAGCCGTAGTGCAACAAATTATAGTTTTTATTGTTATAATTAACTGATTGTTAGTATTATATGAAATTTAGTGTGGCAAAGGGGGACAAGTCTGGAAATAACAATCTACTCATCTAACGTATCGAACAGCTTTCCTCTTAATCGCACCACATTGGAATTGAAATTGTAAGTTAGCATAAAAATGTATACAGGTTGTTTTAACGAAAAAAGGCAAGTTTTTAAGACCTAGATGTAGCCGTTGATTTTTTTCGGACTTCCATCACTTCAACAGTGCGCTCATTCTATCCTTCAAATTAATTCTCCCTTTCCACCAACATTTCTGCAAAGCTCAATAGGGTCTTTTTATTTTCTACGGAGACATTGATTTTCTCAAAAGCAGCCAAAGCCAGTTTAGCATAGGATTGCATCACATCTTCCGATAGTTTACGGATGTTCAATTGGTTATATATCGATTTAACCGCTTCAACTTTCTCTTCTGGAGTAAAATCTTTTTTGCTAATCCAGTTTTGTAGGGTTGCTAATTCTTCGCCTTTGGCAAGTTCTAATGCTTTAATTAATAAAAAGGTTTTTTTGTTCGAAATGATATCGCCACCCACCTGTTTTCCGAATTTTTCAGGATCTCCGTAAACATCTAAAATATCATCCTGAAGCTGGAAAGCCAACCCTAAATTCTCACCAAACTGATAAAGTAAATCTGCATTTTCTGTAGAGGCATCGCCAATTAACGCACCAATTTTTAATGCTCCGCCTAGTAAAACCGCAGTTTTTAGACGGATCATTTCCAAATATTCTTCAATGGAAACCTCGTCTCTGACCTCAAAATTCATGTCAATTTGTTGGCCTTCGCAAACTTCGATAGCTGTTTTATTAAAAACTTCCAAAACGCCTGTCAAAATCTCAGGCCTAACTTGGATCATCAGTTTGTAAGCTTTTACAAACATCACATCACCAGATAAAATAGCTACGGAATCGCTCCACTTTTCATGAACAGTTGGCTGGCCACGGCGAAGCGGCGCATTGTCCATAATATCATCATGCATCAACGTAAAATTGTGGAACATCTCAATGGCTAATGCGGGAGCTTTTGCATCTTCAATATCGCCATCAAATAAATCAGTGGCCATTAAAACCAAAGCTGGTCTTAACCTTTTTCCTCCTAAAGCCATTAAATAGGCAATAGGTTCATATAATTCGTTTGGCGTTGCAGGATATTCTATTTCTTTTACCGCCTTATCTATAATTTGTTGTAATTCTTTGATGCTATGCATTTACGATGTTGAGTGTACGTACCGGTGCGAAAATAGTGTTTTTATTTTTGCATACAGGCGATTTGGTTCTGCGAACAGCACTTTTAAGAAATTTTAGTTTAGTTTTAAAAGTTGCACAAGCTTTTTGTTCAATTCTAAAATTTCTGATTCGGATAATTTACCGAGGATGCCTTTAACTAAAGATTTTTCGAGCGTTGCTATTTTGGAAATTCTGATCAATGATTGTTTTTTTAAACCATTTACATTATTGGGTGAAAGCAATAAATCTGTAGGTTCTTGCCAACCAACTTGGCTTGTGATAAAACAGACAGTTACGTCAAATTTATCTTCTGTAAGAATTACAGCTGGACGCATTTTTTTACCTGTTAAATCTGTAAATGGAAAAGAAATTAAAACAATATTTCCTTTAGCCATTATAGGGTTCTTTTACATCTGAAAGCGAATACAATTCCTCTTCGTTTTCTAGAAAGGTAAAGCTTTCGCTTTTGGATGCCATCACGCCAATACCTTTTATAATTTGAGATTCTTCGTACTGCTTAAAAAGAAACTCGGCAAAATCTGAAATTTCGACTGCTTTTTCATCTGGTAAAAGGCTCATGGTTTTAGCAGTTTTTTCTATTATTGCTTGTTTTGTCATGGTAATTATTGTGAAAATGTGTGTTCAATTTGTTTATCATAAAAAGAAACAAATCTAAGATAACGAAAAATCGTAGCAATAAAAAACCGATTCTAATAGTGAAATACGCAGTCTTTAATCTTTCTTCTTTTAAATCTTTGTTCTTAAAAAACACTACTCCACAATCAAATTAAAATCTATCTGCCTTTTAGCTAAATCAACTCGCTTTACTTTGATTTTTACCTCGTCCCCGAGCTGGTAAGTACGTTTTTTCTTTTGTCCGATGATACAATAATTCTTCTCGTCTAAAACGTAAAAATCATCAGAAATATCGCGTAATCTAATCATACCCTCGCACTTGTTTTCTTGAATTTCTACATACATTCCCCATTCGGTAACGCCAGAAATAATTCCGAGGTAGGTTTCTCCAATGTTGTCTTCCAAATATTCTGCTTGTTTGTATTTGATAGAGGCTCTTTCAGCATCTGCAGCTTTTTTCTCCATTTGCGAAGAATGCTGACACATTTTTTCGTAATGATCTGCATTTACACTATCGCCACCTGCTAAATAGTACTCCAATAAACGGTGAACCATCACATCTGGGTAACGGCGAATTGGTGAGGTAAAGTGGGTGTAAAAATCAAAAGCTAGCCCATAATGACTGCTGCTTTTGGTGGTATAAATGGCTTTCGCCATAGAGCGAATGGCCAATTGAGTTAAAACATTCTGTTCTTTTGTCCCTTCAACATCAGCCATTAATTTGTTTAAACTTTTTGCGGTATCTCTGTCAGATTTTGTAGAGATTTTATGTCCGAATTTAGATGCAAAAGCGGCAAAAGCAGTTAAACTTTCTGGCTTAGGCGAATCATGCGCTCGGTAAACAAAAGTATATTTATGTTTTCCTTTTCCTTTTTTAGCGATGAACTCTGCGACTTTCTTATTCGCCAAAAGCATAAAATCTTCAATCAATTTATGTGCATCTTTTCGCTCCTTGATATAAACCCCGGTCGGCTTTCCATGCTCATCCAACTTGAATTTAACCTCTGTAGACTCAAAACTGATTGCGCCATGCTTGAACTTCCGGTCTCTTAAAACATGTGCTAAATGGTTCAGTTTTAAAATTTCTTCGACAAAGTCACCCGCTTTGTTTTCAATGATCTCCTGAACTTCTTCATAAGCAAACCGATGATCACTATAAATCACAGTTTTACCGAACCATTCATTAATCAAATTCGCATTTTCGTCCATTTCAAAAACAGCAGAAAAACATAATTTCTCTTCTTTCGGACGTAAGGAGCAGAGGTTGTTTGATAAACTTTCAGGTAGCATCGGAATCACTCGGTCCACCAAATAAACCGAAGTGCCACGCTCATAAGCTTCCTTATCCAAAACACTATCCGGAATTAAATAATGCGAAACATCGGCAATATGAACTCCTACTTCGTAATTTCCGTTTTCCAAGACTTTAAAAGAAATTGCATCATCAAAATCTTTTGCATCAAAAGGGTCAATGGTAAAAGTTAAGGTTTTTCTAAAATCGCGGCGTTTAGCAATTTCTTCTTCACTAATAGCAGGAGAAATTGCCTGCGCTTCTTTTTCAACTTCTTCTGGGAAAGACAAGGGAAAGCCGTATTCTGCTAAAATAGCGTTCATTTCGGTGTTATTCTCGCCCTGTTTTCCTAGAACGCTCTTAATAATTCCTACGGGGTTTTTTGCTCCTGCTGGCCAATCTACAATTTTAGCTAATGCCTTAACGCCATTTCTTGCGCCGTTTAAATCTTCTAAAGGAATAAAAATATCATGCAACATTTTACGGTCATCCGGAATAAAAAAAGCAAAATGCTGGCTGAGTTTTACAATACCCGTAAACTCCATTTTGGCTCGTTCTAAAATCTCTACTACTTCTCCTTCTTTGCGTTTTCCTTTGCTGCTTTCGTAAACGTGTAGCTTTACTTTATCGCCGTGTAAAGCTGTACGCACTTTCCTTGGTGCTATATAAATGTCTTTTTCAAACTCATCATCCGGAATTACAAATGCAGAACCGTCATTAGACATCGCTATTTTTCCGGTTAAAAAAGCTTTAACCTCATGCATTTTATACTTCCCTTTTCCTACTTCTAAAAAAATACCTTTCTCAGTTTGTTCTTCCAAAACTTCTAGAATTGTTGTTTTAGAATCGGGCTCAATGATATTTAATTTATTAGCTATTTGGCGGTGGTTCATAGGCTTATTGCCCGATTTTTCTAGCACATTAGAGATTAGCTCTGTAAGTACTTTTTTTATGGAGTTTCCGTGATGATTTGACATGGAGGTAATTGTTATCTTATTTAAAGCTCAAAATAGAGATTATGTTTTTAATATTAAGTTTTTAAGCAATATTTTAATATTGCTTTAACTTTAGTTTCACACTGTTTTTCTGCGTATGTTGATTTAACGCCACCTTTCATGCCAAAAGCTAAATCTAATTTTTATTTTTGCGATTAAAATATTGCTTACAATGGCCGAGAAAATAAATAAAAGTTTTGAGAAGAATATCGATGGAAAGCTGGTCAACCTTTTTTGGTTAAAAAACAACACCGTAAGTGTAGGAATATGCAACTATGGCGCCAAGATCACACATTTTATTGTTTC
>DASSWV010000345.1:0-3237 GCA_035704545.1 Pelobium sp. | reverse complement strand
TTCTGTCCAAAATAAGCACAATCAGGTTTTACCAATGTTAGTAACTTATAAACTATTTGGGTAACACCCTGATAATGCCCAGGCCTAAACGCACCCTCTAAAACCGTGTTTAACTTACCTACCTCGTAGTCCCAATGTTCGCCCGCTTCATATACATCTCCAGCCTCAGGGTTAAAAAGGACATCGCAACCCGCTGCTTTTAATAAATTTTGGTCCTTTTCGATAGGTTTTGGATATTTTAAAAGATCATCAGCATTGTTAAACTGCGTAGGGTTCACAAAAATGGTAGCAATAGTTATATCGCAGGCTTTTTTAGAGGCGGCAATCAAAGACAAATGCCCTTGATGCAAAGCCCCCATTGTAGGCACCAAACCAATTTTAACATTAATCCCTTTTACAGAATTTAAGTAATGAACCAGCTTATTTTTTGTATCGAATGTTCTCAAAAAGGATGAAATTTTAATCGCCAAATGTGGCTAAATTGTTCTGGATTAGCAAAGGCCATTTACGAAAAACATTGTAACTCCGCAAGAATTTTATTATATTTGCATCTCGAAAAAGAAAGTCATTAACAAAAACTTATCAAAGATTAGGAGATGGGAAAAACCAAGCTTTTGTTTATTACCCATGAAATGTCACCATTTCTGGATTTAACAGCAATTTCAAAAATCACAAGAACCTTACCTCAAGTAATGCAGGAAAAAGGTTTCGAAATAAGAATATTGATGCCTCGTTTTGGTAATATTAACGAAAGAAGAAATCGTCTTCACGAGGTAATTCGTCTTTCTGGAATGAACATCATCATTGATGAAACAGACAACCCGTTGATCATAAAAGTGGCTTCAATACCTGCCGCAAGAATGCAAGTTTACTTCTTGGATAATGAAGATTATTTCCACAGAAAGTATGTGTTTAATGATGCGAAAGGCAAATTTTACGCAGATAATGACGAAAGAGCTATTTTCTTCTGCAAAGGCGCTTTAGAAACAGTTAAGAAATTAGGTTGGTCACCAGACATTGTACATTGCCATGGATGGATGAGCGCCCTTGTCCCTGCTTACTTAAAAACAAATTACAAAGACGACCCTACTTTTAAAGATGCTAAGGTAGTATACTCTATCTACGAGAACACTTTTGAGGGTTCTTTAGGAGATGCATTTGCTAAAAAAGCACTGGTTAAAGGGATGGACGAAAAGGACACTGCGGGATACGCTAATGCAACACACAACGGTTTAAATATTGCTGCGATACAGTATTCAGATGCGATAGTTCTAGGCGCAGAAAATGTTGACGCAGAAGTGTTAAACTTTGTTAAAAAATCGGAAAAACCAGTTTTAGCGCATTCTTCTACAGCAGATTTGGAAAATTATTACAACTTTTACCAAGAAATTGCAACTACTGATGAATTAGTATCCGTAGCTTAAAACATTCAAAATTATATGAGATTTATAAAATCAGACTTATTAACCCTGTTAGTAAGTCTTTTTATTTTTGCAAGTTGCGAAAACCCGACAGATATTGGTTTAGATGTTAGTCCTGATGTTGCTTTGGAAACAAAACTTGTGGATACAAGCACCGTAATTACCAAGCTTCTAAAGCAAGACAGTATCATCACAAACTTTACGGAAACCAGTACTTTAGGTTATTTTAAAGATCCAGTTTTCGGTGAAACTACCGCAAGCATCGCACTGGCCTTAACCATGCCAACAACCAACTACAAGTTTGAAACCAACACGTCGATAGATTCGGCTGTTTTAGTTTTTCCTTTTTCGGGATTTTATGGAGACAGTGCCGGTGCTAGCTTTATAGCCGAGGTTAGGCAGCTTAATGAGGTCTTATACAACGAAAACAGAAAAAACTATTATTCGAATAAAGTGTGGCTCAAAAATTCTACGCTTTTAGCAAGTAAGCCTTTCGGAACAAATTTCACTGATAGCATTACCTTACAGGATATACGCACTGGAAAAGCAGACAGTATTAAAAAAATCCCTGCACAGCTTAGGATAAAACTAGATGCCAGTTTCATCAAAAACAACATTGTTGATCTGGATTCTGTAAACAAAGTCTCTAACCAGGCGTTTAATAATTACCTTAAAGGACTGTTTATTTCCGTTAATAAAAGTGCAACAACAGGCGATGGAGGATTATTTTCATTAAATACTTCTACTGCCGGAGCTGCCAAGTTGGATATTTTTTATAAAGCAACGGGAACTGCAGGCACAATTGACACCTTAGTAAAAACCTTTAACATTAATGGTGCAAATGGACATGCCGCAACAGAGTTAACTTGGGACATGGATGGTACTGTTGTTGAAACAGCCTTAGAAAACACTGATAAAAACAGCAATTTATTGTATTTAAAAAGCCTAGGCGGAACCTATGTTAAAGTTGATTTTCCATATCTGGATAAGCTTAATACATTGGGTACAAATATCACCATTAACAGAGCTGAGTTGATTTTTTACGCCGATAACAATCCGGCAAATGAAAGTTACGATCCACTGAGCAGATTACGTACTTACCGTTGGGACATCGCTCAAAGACCTCAATTTGTACCGGATGAATCACCAAATGATCCACGTTATTTAGGCCCTGGATTTATCGGAGGCTTTTACAATAGCAATGCTCAATCCTACACGTTTAACTTCACTGGCTACATACAGGATTTGATCAATGGTAAGATGAAAAACTACGGCACCTTTATTATGCCTTCTAATTTTACCCCGGAGAGCGCACTAAACGTATTAGGAAGATCTGTTGTTGGAGGCGGGAGCAATACAAACTATAAAGTAAAGCTTCGCATTTTTTACACAGACCAAAAGTAAATTTCTTGATACTATATAAATGAAACTATATTTTGTAGATTAGCAGCGTCTTCAAAATATAGTTTTTTTATGTGTGGAATTGTTGGTTATATCGGCTTCAGAGAAGCCTATCCCATCGTTATTAAAGGTTTACAACGTTTAGAGTATAGAGGTTATGATAGTGCAGGAGTAGCATTATTAGATGATTCATCAAATGTCAATATCTATAAAAAAGCAGGAAAAGTTGCTGATTTAGAAAATTTTGTTGAGGGTAAAAACCATACGGGATCAATCGGAATGGGACACACCCGTTGGGCAACACATGGCGCTCCTAACGATAAAAACTCTCACCCACACCAATCGGGAGATGAGAGATTAGCCATTATTCATAATGGAATCATCGAAAATTATGGCCCTTTAAAGGAAGAATTAA
>DASSWV010000301.1:0-3219 GCA_035704545.1 Pelobium sp. | reverse complement strand
CTAATAATGCTGTGTATTCTGGGGATTCTCTTCTGCGTAAAGATTCTGCCCTTACTAAATCTTGTATCTTGTTGAAGCCATTGATAATTGCTTCTGGACGTGGCGGGCAACCTGGCACATAAACGTCTACCGGGATAATTTCATCTATTCCCTGCAATACAGAATAAGTGTCAAAAATACCTCCACTGCTGGCACAAGCACCAACTGCTATTACCCAACGAGGTTCTGCCATTTGAATATAAACCTGTTTTAAAACTGGCGCCATTTTTTTAGCGATAGTTCCCATTACCATCAACAAATCAGCTTGTCGCGGAGAAAACGAAGGGCGTTCTGCTCCGAAACGAGAAAAATCGTAATGCGAACCCATGGTTGCCATGAATTCGATGCCACAACATGAGGTTGCAAAAGGAAGAGGCCATAAAGAGTTTGCCCTCGCCATCCCAATCACTTTATCCAAAGAAGTGGCAAAAAAGCCGTCTCCTTGTATTCCTGCTGGTGCTTCAACTAAATTTATATCACTCATAATTTATATTCCTTTTCAAAAACCAAATTAAAAGGGCTTAATTAGAAATTGAGCCAAATTTATCAAGTTTCTTGCTGTAAAAAGTTGATGATTTTTATTTAGAACTGTTCTAGCTTAATCCCACTTTAGAGCGCCTTTTTTAACCACGTAAATAAAGCCTAAAAGTAAAGTTCCCATAAAAACAAACATCTCGATTAAGCCATTTAAACCTAGCCATCTAAAGTTCACTGCCCATGGGTACATAAAAATCACTTCAATATCAAAAATCACAAAGATGATAGCCACCACGAAATACTTTACTGAAAAGGGCTGACGGGCGTTACCGATAACCTCAATACCTGATTCGAAAGCTGTTAATTTTACATCAGTAGTTTTACGACTTGGGCCAATCATGTGAGTTAAAACCATTGTTAAAGCCACAAAGCCTACTGCTACTGCTAACTGAATAATGATAGGCAAAAAATTGATGGGGGTGCTTACTTCTTCCATGTTCTTTATTGAATGTTGCAAATATAGTGTTATCAGTACAATAAGTAAAATTTAGAGCTATTTCTATTCTATTTAAAACAAAGAAAGGCGCCCTCTCGAACACCTTCTTTCCTATTCTCTAATTAGAGAATTACATTTTTAAACCGATTTCTCGCAAACGTTCGTCTAAATATTCGCCAGCGGTAATATCTGCATAAGCTTTTGGATGTTCTGCATCAACGCAAGAAGGTAAACAGGTTAAATCCATTTTAGCTTTTGGATGTAAAAAAAACGGAACGGAATATCTGGAAGTTTTCATCAATTCCCTTGGCGGATTTACCACTCGGTGCGTAGTTGACCGAAGTTTGTTATTGGTCAAACGTTGCAACATATCGCCTACGTTTACCACAATGTCTTCTCCCTGCGCTTTTATGGGGAACCATTTGCCTTCCCGAGTTAAAACTTCTAAACCATCAGCACTTGCACCAATTAACAAAGTAATGAGGTTAATATCTTCATGCGCTCCTGCTCTAACCGCATCGGCTGGTAAAGCATCTGGATTTTCTATCGGGAAATAATGGATGCCTCTTAAAATAGAATTTCCATTATGTACTTTATCTTCAAAATAATTTTCTGGTAAACCTAAATAAACTGAAATCGCATTTAAAATATGCTTTCCGGCTTGTTCTAGTTTTTGATAAGTTTCTTTGGTAACCGAGTTGAATTCTGGAAACTCGTTGACTTCAATGTTATTGGGATAAAGATCTTTCACTGCGTCACCGTCCTCTACGTACTGACCAATTTGCCAAAACTCTTTTAAATCCGGTGTTTTTGAGTCTTTTGCCTTTTCACGTCCTTTGGAAGTATAGCCTCTTTGTCCGGCAAGCTCAACTTTTTCGTATTTCAGTTTCTGATCATCTGATAAAGAAAATACATTTTTTATTTGCTGATAAAGCTGAGCGATTAAATCCTGACTTAAACCATGATTGGTAATGGTAACAAATCCCGTTTCGTTAAATGCTTTGCCGATATCATCAGAAAATTTTTTCTTTTGCGCAGGCGTTCCGTTTAAATAGTCATTTAAGTCTAAGCGAGGAATGTTTATGTGATTAGCCATCTCTAAAATTGCGATTATAAATGTAGTATAAAATTGTGGATAAAGTCAAATAAAAAAGGAATGTAAAATTTTATATCCCTCATTTTTAACAAAATACGTTTTTAACACTCATTGTCGCATTCAAAATTTATTCTCTAAAATCTGGTAATTTCAGCTTATCTAATTGTTTTCAAATACAATTTATTATTACTAAATTAGAATCAAGAAATAGCATCGACATCCCGTTAAAATTATCGAAATGGCAACAATTAACCCACAATATATCACGGATACTGCAGGAAAAAAACTTGTTGTATTATCTGTTGATGAGTTTGAAACGATGATAGATGAACTAGAAGAGCTTCAAGACATTAAACTATATGATGATTCAAAAAAAGAAGACGGAGGCGAACGAATTCTTTTTGAAGATTATTTACAACAGCGTAAGATGAAAAATGTCTGATTATACTGTCGTTTTAACGAAGAAGGCAGTAAAAGCATTAGATAAACTTTGGGACAAAAATGCGGAACCAATTTTATCTGCTATTTAAAAATCTGAAAAACGATCCAAGACCAGTCGGATGTATAAAGCTTAAAGGAAGAGAAGGTTACAGAATTAGAGTTGGAAACTATAGAGTTATTTACCAAATATTTGATAGCCAACTTCTTATTGATGTTATCAATCTCGGTCATAGAAAAAATATTTACGGCTAAGTAAGTTGATAACTAACCATATAATCAAACAAGTCATGAAAAAAGGGATGCGAAAAACTACACGCCTCATTCATAAGCAATGTTTTTAACAAAATAAATTACGGTATATGTTTTTTCTTTGGGCCAAAGCAACCGTAACATATAAAACTTATTCCCTATTTGTGAGATGTTTCACTCTAGTTCAACATGACGAGACTTTTAACTTTGCAATCTTCCCTCCAAACAAAAAAAGGGATACAAATTAATGCATCCCTTTCCAAATTCGTGTAAAGCTTATTAAGATTTTATCAGCTCTGCATTAAAAAATTCGCGGTTCATTCTGGCAATATTTGTAACCTTAATTTCTTTAGGACATTGCGCTTCACAAGCATAAGTGTTGGTGCAGCCGCCAAATCCTTCTTCGTCCATTTGTAACACC